>NZ_LGCW01000229.1:0-156615 GCF_001279365.1 Streptomyces sp. NRRL F-5755
GCGGGGTGGTGGCGGGGGCGTGCGCGGCGGGGGAGGAGGCGGCTCCGCCGGACCCGGCAGGGTCGTCACGCACCGGCAGGAAGGTTGCCGGAACACCGGACCGGGCGGCGGTTGCCTCCGGGGCCCCGCCCCGGGCGGCCGGGCCCCGGGCGGGCGCGGTTTCTTGCGATGGGCGGCGGGACGACGAACGGGCGGTCACGAGAGGAGCCTCCTCGGCCAGATTCAGGTGTCGGGGTGTCTGGGATATCTGCGGTGTCCGGGGTGCGGGGGTCTGGCGCACACCGGGGCGCACACCGGGTATGCCGGGCCGGCGGGCGGGGCCGACGGTGCCGCGCCTGCCGGTATTGGTGCTCCGTAGAGCTGCGGGTGGCCCGCTCCCGCCGTTTCATGCGCGTCCATCGGCGCCGTCCAGGTCCGGTCCCGGATCGCCGCCGCCGGGCCCCCGGGACGCCGGCGCTCCGGCGAGCCGCCGCACCGCGGCCATCGGCACGGGCAGCCAGTTCGGCCGGTGGCGGGCCTCGTACAGCACTTCGTACACGGCCTTGTCGGTCTCGTACGCGCGCATCAGCTCGGGCGCCGAGCGCGGATCGAGCCCGCCGGCCTCGGCGTACCCGAGGCAGTAGGCGGCCCGGGTGCGCCGCGCCCACTCCAGCGACCAGGGATCGCCGCCGGAAGGACCGCTGCGCGCCGCGTAGTCGAACGAGCGCAGCATGGCCGCCACGTCGCGCACCGCGGGCTGCGGGCGCCGCCGCTCGGCCAGCGGCCGGGACGGCTCGCCCTCGAAGTCGATCAGCGACCAGCGGCCTTCGTCGGCGGTCCGCAGCGTCTGGCCCAGGTGCAGGTCGCCGTGGATGCGCTGGGCGGGCCAGGCGCGCCCGTCGTGCCCGAGCGCCGCCAGGTCGTCGAAGGCGGTGCGCAGCCGGGCGCAGTACGGCCGCAGCGCGGGCACCACCCGCGCGGTGGCCACCAGCCGTTCGTTCATCTGGGTGGCGATCGCGTCGAGTTGGGGGCGGTACAGCTCGGTGGTGGGCAGCGTCCCGGCGAGCGCGGTGTGCACCTCGGCGGTGGCGTGCCCGAGGGCCCGCGCCGAGCTGGTGAAGTCGGCCTGCACGGCGAGGGCGTTGAGGGCCAGCTGCCAGCCGTCGGCCGAGCCGGCCAGATAGGGCTGGAGCACGCCCAGCGTCACCGGCTCGCCCTCGCCGGGCCCCGGGTCGGTCTCGAACCACGCGGCGGGCGCCGGGACCCGCGCGCACTTGGCGCGCGCCAGCGCCAGCGGCAGTTCCAGGTCCGGGTTGAGGCCGGGCGCGGTGCGCCGGAAGACCTTGAGGATGTACGCGTCGCCGTACACCACCGAGGAGTTGGACTGCTCGACGGCGACCGGGCGGGCGGGCATCCCGGAGGAGATGGTGCTGTCGGGCACCCGGCGGAACCGCAGCCCGCCGAGCCGCCCCGGCACCCGCAGCCGCTCCAGCAGGAGCGCGCACAGCCGCGCGTCCAGCAGGGCGTCGTAGACCGTACGGCCGTGCAGCGGGCCGCTCGCGGGGCGGCCGATTACGGCGGGGGCGAGCTGCGGCGGCAGCGCGCTGTGCACGCCCAGCAGGAGTTGGTAGCAGTCCGCGGTGGCCGCCGGCCCGCCGGACGGCCCCGCGGCCGCCTCGGCGGGGCCCTCCTGCGGCACCGGCTGCGGGGCCCCGGGGGGTGCCGCCGACTGCTGGGCCCGTACGAGCAGGTGCAGCAGCCCCGGTGTGGCGCCACCCGCCGCGCACGGCAGCAGCTCGGTCGCCGACACCAGCTGGAACCCCGAGATCGGCCGTCCTTTGCCGGCGAACCAGCGCTGCCGCGGCAGCCATTCGGTCAGCAGGGGGGCGAGGGAGGTGAGCAGCGCGGGCGCGGTGATCGAGAGGCGGTCGTGCGGACTGCGGATGGCACGGGTCGAGGCGGTCTCCGACATGGCGTCGCGTCCTTTCCCCGGGCACACGACAGATAGGGCAGAGTGTCCCGGAATGCGGCCTTGACTGTGCGGCGGTGCGGGACGTGTCGGGTGAGGATCGTCCGTACGGCAGCGGCGTCCGTGGGGATTACCCCTGACGCCGGGGTTTCGGCGAGGTCTCACCCGGCCCGTGCGGTAGTAGGGAGACTGCCCGTGGGGGCGGCCGGAAAACAGTGCGCGGTGGTTTTCCGCCGCCCCGGCCGGACGCCGGTCGTGACCCTAGACCGCCCCCCTCCGCAGCCGGAACCAATAGAAGCCGTGGCCGGCCAGGGTCAGCAGATAGGGCCATTCCCCGATGGGCGGGAAACGGACGCCGCCGATCAGCTCGACCGGGTGGCGGCCGTTGAATGTCCGCAGGTCCAGTTCGGTGGGCTGCGCGAATCGCGAGAAATTGTGGACGCACAGCACCAGGTCGTCCTGGTATTCGCGCAGGAAGGCCAGCACCGCGGGGTTGGACGAGGGGAGTTCGGTGTAGGTGCCGAGGCCGAAGGCCGGGTTCTGCTTGCGGATCTCGATCATGCGGCGGGTCCAGTGGAGCAGCGACGACGGTGAGGACATCGACGCCTCGACGTTGGTGACCTGATAGCCGTAGACCGGGTCCATGATGGTCGGCAGGAAGAGCCGGCCGGGGTCGCAGGAGGAGAAGCCGGCGTTCCGGTCGGGCGTCCACTGCATCGGCGTGCGGACCGCGTCCCGGTCGCCGAGCCAGATGTTGTCGCCCATGCCGATCTCGTCGCCGTAATAGAGGATCGGCGAGCCGGGCAGCGACAGCAGCAGCGCGGTGAAGAGCTCGATCTGGTTGCGGTCGTTGTCGAGCAGCGGGGCCAGCCGGCGGCGGATGCCGATATTGGCCCGCATGCGCGGGTCCTTGGCATATTCCGCATACATATAGTCACGCTCTTCGTCCGTGACCATTTCCAGCGTCAGCTCGTCGTGGTTGCGCAGGAAGATGCCCCACTGGCAGTTGGCCGGAATCTCCGGGGTCTTCGCCAGGATTTCCGAGACCGGGTAGCGCGATTCCCGCCGGACCGCCATGAAGATGCGCGGCATGACCGGGAAATGGAACGCCATGTGGCATTCGTCCCCGCCCTTGGAGTAGTCACCGAAATAGTCGACGACGTCCTCCGGCCACTGGTTGGCCTCGGCCAGCAGCACCGTGTCGGGGTAGTGGGCGTCGATCTCCGCCCGTACGTGCTTGAGGAAGGCGTGCGAGGCGGGCAGGTTCTCGCAGTTGGTGCCCTCCTCGGCGTACAGGTACGGGACCGCGTCCAGCCGGAACCCGTCGATCCCCAGGTCCAGCCAGAAGCGCAGCGCGGAGAGCATCTCCTCCTGGACGGCCGGGTTCTCGTAGTTCAGGTCCGGCTGGTGGGAGAAGAAGCGGTGCCAGAAGTACTGCTTGCGCACCGGGTCGAAGGTCCAGTTCGACGCCTCGGTGTCGACGAAGATGATCCGCGCGTCCTGATACTGCTTGTCGTCGTCGGCCCAGACGTAGTAATCGCCGTACGGCCCGTCCGGGTCGGTGCGGGACTCCTGGAACCACGGGTGCTGGTCGCTGGTGTGGTTCATGACGAAGTCGATGATCACCCGCATCCCGCGCTGGTGCGCGGCGTCCACGAACTCCACGAAGTCCGCCAGGTCGCCGAATTCCGGCAGGACGGCGGTGTAGTCGGAGACGTCGTAACCGCCGTCGCGCAGCGGCGACTTGAAGAACGGCGGCAGCCACAGGCAGTCCACGCCCAGCCACTGGAGGTAGTCCAGTTTGGCCGTGATGCCCTTGAGGTCGCCGATGCCGTCACCGTTGCTGTCCTGGAAGGAGCGCACCAGGACCTCGTAGAAGACGGCCCGTTTGAACCAGTCGGGATCGCGGTCCTTGGCCGGGGTGTCCTCGAACTTGTCCGGGACGGGCTCGTTGACGATCAATTGGGTGACCCTCCGATCGGTGAGGACGGTCGCAGGGAGAACAGGTGGGCGGGAGCCGGCGAACGGCCCGGCTCCAGGCGCACATAGTTGTCCCTGCCCCAGTGGTAGGTCTCGCCGGTGAGCTCGTCGCGCACCGGGACGGAATCGTGCCAATCGAGGCCGAGTTCCGGCATGTCCAACGACACCGTCGCCTCGTGGGTGTGGTGCGGGTCGAGGTTGACGACCGTGAGCACCGTGTCGGCCCCGGCGCCGCTCCCGGCCCGTTTGGAATAGGCGAGGACGGCGTCGTTGTCGACGGTGTGGAAATGGAGGTCGCGCAGCTGTTGGAGCGCCGGGTGGCGGCGTCGCAAGCGGTTCAGCGTGGTGATGAGAGGAGCGATCGTACGGCCCTGGCGCCCCGCTGTCTCCCAGTCCCGGGGCCTGAGTTGGTACTTCTCGGAATTCAGGTACTCTTCGCTGCCACTTCGTACCGGCGTCGACTCGCACAGCTCGAATCCGGCGTAGACGCCCCACGTCGGGGAGAGGGTCGCGGCCAGCACGGCGCGTACCTCGAACGCGGGCCGCCCGCCGTGCTGGAGATAGGCGTGCAGGATGTCCGGCGTGTTGACGAAGAAATTAGGCCGCATGTACGACGCGGTCTCGCGCGACAGCTCGGTGAGGTACTCGGTGAGTTCGTGCTTGGAGTTGCGCCAGGTGAAGTAGGTGTACGACTGCTGGAAGCCGATCTGCGCCAGCGTGCGCATCATGGCCGGCCGGGTGAACGCCTCGGCCAGGAAGATGACGTCCGGATCGGTGCGGTTGATGTCCGCGATCACCTTCTCCCAGAAGAGGACCGGCTTGGTGTGCGGGTTGTCGACACGGAAGATCCGCACCCCGCGCTCCATCCAGAAGCGCAGCAGCCGCTCGGTCTCCCGCACCAGCCCGCCCAGGTCCGCCTCGAACGCCAGCGGGTAGATGTCCTGGTACTTCTTCGGCGGGTTCTCGGCGTACGCGATGGAGCCGTCCGCACGGTGGTGGAACCACTCGGGGTGCTCGGTGACCCAGGGGTGGTCCGGCGAGCACTGGAGGGCGAAGTCCAGCGCCACCTCCATGCGCAGGTCGCGCGCGGTGCGCACGAAGTGGTCGAAGTCCTCGAAGGTGCCGAGGTCCGGGTGGAGCGCGTCGTGCCCGCCCTCGGCGGAGCCGATCGCCCAGGGTGAGCCGACGTCGTGCGGCCCGGCGGACAGCGCGTTGTCGGGCCCCTTGCGGTAGGACGTGCCGATCGGGTGCACGGGCGGCAGGTACACGACGTCGAAGCCCATGGCGGCGACCGCGGGCAGCCGCTCGGCGGCCGTCCGGAACGTGCCGCTGACCGGCGGCGCGCCTACGCGCAGCACCGCGCCCTCCGACCGCGGGAACAGCTCGTACCACGATCCGAACAGCGCGCGCCGGCGCTCGACCAGCAGCGGCGCGGTGCGCGAGGCGGTGACCAGCTCGCGCAGCGGGTGGCGGTCGAGCGCGGCGGTGACCTCGGGGGTGAGCGCGGCGGCGAGCCGGGTGGCGGCGGGCAGGTGGGTGTCGCGCAGCGCGTCCGCCGCGGCCAGCACCGCTTCCCGGCCGTCTTTCTTGGGCACCCCCTCCGCGGCGCGCTCGTGGAGTATCGCGCCTTCGGCGAGGACCAGTTCGGTGTCGATACCGGCCGGGATCTTGATGCCGGCGTGGTGGCGCCAGGTGCCGACCGGGTCCGACCAGCCCTCGACGCCGTACGTCCACCGGCCCTCCACGTCCGGGGTGACCTCGGCGCCCCAGCGGTCGGTGCCGGGGGCCAGTTCGCGCATCGGGGTCCAGGGTCCTGGGCGGCCCAGCGGATCGCGCAGCACCACGTTGGCGGCGACCGCGTCGTGGCCCTCGCGGAAGACGGTGGCCGAGATCTCGAAGACCTCGCCGACCACCGCTTTCGCCGGGCGGCGGCCGCAGTCGATCAGCGGGTGGAGGTCGAGCACGGGAATGCGGCCGATCATGGGTACACCTGACGGTTGGGATGTACTACCGGATTCTGTCCTTTCTATCGTTTTCGCGACAGTTGGACGGGCTGCGGGCATGGGCTCTCCTGTCCGCTTTCACTCGGCTGGCGGATGGGGCGGTGCGGGGAAGCCATGGGGCGCGTACGCAAGACCGGTACGGCCAAAGCCTTCCCGTGGCGCGTGGTGGGGCAATCGGGCCGTCCGCGCACTACCGGCACGTAACCACGGAACGGAATATGACCCGGTCCTGTCCCGCGGCGGACGGGTGCGCACGTGCCGGCGTGCGCCCGGCCCCGTCCCGCGCACGCCGGGGCGGGGCCGGGGCGCACTGGCGCCGCTAGCGGGGCCTGACCTGCAACAACGCGGTCGGCGAGCCGGGGCCCGCCGCGGTGATCCGGTGCTGGGCCGCGGTGGCGGCCAGCGCGTTCCGCACCTCCTTCGGTCCGGCCCACCGGTGGGACGACAGATAGAGCGCGGCCGCGCCGGCTGCGTGCGGAGCGGCCATGGACGTGCCGGAGAGGGTTCGCTTCGCAGTGTCTCCCGAGTGCCACGCGGACGTGATGTCCACACCCGGTGCGAACAGGTCGAGTTTTGCGCCCCAGTTGGAGAACGCGGCACGCCGGTCCCGTGCGTCGCTCGCGCCCACCGTGATGGCCTCGCTCACCCGCCCGGGCGAGGACGCCTCGGCCCGCCGCCCGCCGTTGCCGGCCGCCACCGTGAAGGTGACACCGGCCGCCACGGCGTTGCGTACCGCCTGGTCGAGCTGCGGGCTGGGCACGCTGCCCAGGCTGAGGTTGGCCACCGCCGGGCGCCGCGCGTGCCGGGCCACCCAGTCGATGCCGGCGATGACCCGCGCGGTGGTGCCCCGGCCGGCACGGTCCAGGACGCGTACGGCCACCACGCGGGCCCGCTTGGCGACGCCGTACCGGGTGCCGGCGGCCGTGGCGGCGACATGGGTGCCGTGTCCGTTGGCGTCGTCCGCGTCCGCGTCGTCGTCCACGAAGTCCCAGCCGCTGCGGGCCCGGCCGCCGAAGTCCCGGTGCGTGGTGCGCACGCCGGTGTCGATCACGTACACCGTCACGCCCCGGCCGCCCGACGGCGGCGCCGCGTAGGACCGGTCGAGCGGCAGGCCCGCGCGGTCCAGCCGGTCCAGGCCCCAGGACGGCGGATTGCGCTGGGTGCGGTCCAGCAGGACCGTGCGGTCGCGGGTCACGGACGCCACGGCCGGGTCCGCGGCCAGCCGTCGTGCCTGGTCCCGGGTCGCGCGTACGGCGAAGCCGTTGACCGCCGTACGGTACGTGTGGCTGATCCGCACCCCGTACCGCGCCGCCAGCGCCCGGCCCGCCGCGGACGCCGCCCGCACCCTGCCGGGCCCGGAGGCCAGGGTGACGATGTAGCCGCCGCGTGCCGTGTCCGCGGTGGCCGGTGCCCTCGTTCCGGCCGGGGTGGCGTGCGCGGGCAGGGCGGTGGCGGTGAGCACGGCCGCGGCGGCGACGGCGGCCGCCGCGCCCCCGCGGCGTGTCCATATGGGTGTCATGCCTCCGGTTCCCCTCCTCAACTCGGCTGGACACCGCCGCAGTTGCGAACGGGGAGTCGGGTACCGTCGCCCGTGCCGGCGGTGCCGCACCGCAGCCTTCCGTCCGGCGCGAGCCCGGACAAGAGTGCACGAGGGTGTGGAACCGGCCATATCGGCCACAAGGGGTGGGTGGGAGTCGGGAGAGGGGGCGTGCGGGCCCGGTCCCGGGTGGCCGGAAAGCGCCTTCCGGGCGTCCGGCTCGGCCGAACGGGTGACGGCCCAAGCCCCGCCCCGATCATGGCAGTTGGCGGCCGGATCCGAGCGGATTACGGGGTACCGGGCGAATCGGGCGGCCCCGCGCCGCTACGGTCGTAGCGTGAAGGCCATTCGTCGGTTCACCGTGCGCCCCGTCCTCCCGGAGCCCCTGCGACCCCTCAGCGACCTGGCGCGCAATCTGCGCTGGTCCTGGCATCCCGAGACCCGCGAGCTCTTCCACGCCATAGCCCCCGCCGGCCGGCGCCGCGCGGGGCTGGACCCCGTACGGCTGCTGAGCACCGTCTCCGCCGAGCGGCTGGCGGAACTGGCCGGCGACCGCCGGTTCCTGCGCCGGCTCGGCGCCGCCGCCGACGACCTCCAGGACTACCTGACCGGGCAGCGCTGGTATCAGAGCGCGCAGCAGAGCGGCCGGGACGGCCGGCTGCCCGAGGCCGTCGCCTACTTCTCGCCCGAGTTCGGCATCACCGCCGCCCTGCCCCAGTACTCCGGCGGCCTCGGCATCCTCGCCGGCGACCACCTCAAGGCGGCCAGCGACCTCGGTGTGCCCCTGATCGGCGTCGGCCTGCTCTACCGGCACGGCTACTTCCGCCAGTCGCTCTCCCGCGAGGGCTGGCAGCAGGAGCACTACCCCGTGCTGGACCCCAACGAGCTGCCGCTCGATCTGCTGCGGGAGGCCGACGGCACGCCCGCGCAGGTGGCCCTCGCGCTGCCCGGCGGGCGGCAGCTGCGCTCGCTGGTCTGGGTGGCCAGAGTCGGGCGCGTACCGCTGCTGCTCCTGGACTCCGACGTCGAGGAGAACGCGCCGGGCGAGCGGGACGTCACCGACCGGCTCTACGGCGGGGGCAGCGAGCACCGACTGCTCCAGGAGATGCTGCTGGGGATCGGCGGGGTGCGGGCCGTACGGACGTACTGCCGGCTGACCGGCCACGCCGCGCCCGAGGTCTTCCACACGAACGAGGGACACGCCGGCTTCCTGGGCCTGGAGCGCATCCGCGAGCTGGCGGACGCCGGCCGCGAGGGCGGCCCGGGCACGGCCGGCGGGCCGGTCGGGCTGGACTTCGACGGTGCGCTGGAGACCGTACGCGCCGGTACGGTCTTCACCACCCACACCCCGGTCCCGGCGGGCATCGACCGCTTCGACCGCGAACTGGTCGCCCGCCACTTCGGCGAAGCCGCCGAGCTGCCCGGCATCGACGTCGAGCGGATTCTCGCGCTCGGCCTGGAGACCTATCCCGGCGGCGAGCCGAACTGTTTCAACATGGCGGTGATGGGCCTGCGGCTGGCCCAGCGCGCCAACGGCGTCTCCACCCTGCACGGCCGCGTCAGCCGGGAGATGTTCGCCGGGCTGTGGCCGGGCTTCGACCCGGAGGACGTGCCGATCGTCTCGGTGACCAACGGCGTGCACGCGCCCACCTGGGTGGCACCCGAGGTCTTCCGGCTCGGCGCGCGGCAGATCGGGCCCGGCCGCACCGAGGACGCGCTGTCGGTCGGCGACTCGCGGCGCTGGTCGGCGGTCGCGGACATCCCGGACGCGGACGTGTGGGACCTGCGGCGGGTGCTGCGCGAACAGCTCGTGGAGGAGGTGCGGCGCCGGCTGCACGTCTCCTGGCGGCAGCGCGGCGCGGGCGCCGCGGAGCTGGGCTGGATCGAGGGCGTCCTCGACCCGGACGTGCTGACCATCGGGTTCGCCCGCCGGGTGCCCTCCTACAAGCGCCTCACCCTGATGCTGCGCGACCGCGACCGCCTGATGGAGCTGCTGCTGCACCCCGAACGGCCCCTCCAGATCGTCGTGGCGGGCAAGGCCCACCCGGCCGACGACGGCGGCAAGCGCCTCGTACAGGAACTGGTCCGCTTCGCCGACGACCCGCGCGTACGGCAGCGGCTGGTCTTCCTGCCCGACTACGGCATGGCCATGGCGCAGAAGCTCTATCCGGGCTGCGACGTCTGGCTCAACAACCCGCTGCGCCCGCTGGAGGCGTGCGGCACCTCCGGCATGAAGGCGGCGCTCAACGGCTGCCTGAACCTGTCCGTGCTGGACGGCTGGTGGGACGAGTGGTACGAGCCGGACTTCGGCTGGTCCATCCCGACCGCCGACGGCCATGCCACCGACGAGAACCGGCGCGACGAGCTGGAGGCCAACGCCCTGTACGAGCTGCTGGAGCAGCGGGTCGCGCCGCGCTTCTACGACCGCGACACGAACGGCGTCCCGCGGCGCTGGGTCGAGATGGTCCGGCAGACGCTGGTCAACCTGGGGCCGAAGGTGCTGGCGGGCCGGATGGTGCGGGAGTACGTGGAGCGGCTGTACGCCCCCGCCGCCCGCGCCCAGCGCGCGCTGACACCGCAGGCCGCCACCGAGCTGGCCGCGTGGAAGGCCCGGGTGCGGGCCGCGTGGCCGCAGGTCGCGGTGGACCACGTGGAGACCGGGGCCCTGGTGGTGGACCGCGCCGAACCGGCCGGCGTGCCGGGCGGCCCGCCCAACGGCAGCGCCGAACTGGGCGCGACCCTGGCCCTGCGGGTCCGCGTCACCCTCGGCACGCTGGCCCCGGACGACGTGGAGGTACAGGTCGTCTCGGGCCGGGTGGACGAGTCGGACCGCATCACGGACGCCACGACCGTGCCGCTCAAGCCCACCGGCGGCCCCGACCTGGAGGGCCGCTGGCTCTACGAGGGCCCCCTCGCCCTCGACCGCACCGGCTCCTTCGGCTACACGGTCCGCGTACTGCCCGCCCACCGCCTGCTGGCGTCGGCGGCCGAGATGGGACTGCTGGCGGTGCCGTCGGAGGCGACGGGGGAGGAGGCCGGGGTGCTGATGCGCTAGGCCGCTGTCCGTAGGCGGCCGGGGCTTCGTACGTACGGCGTGCGGGGCCCCGGCCGGACCGGTCAGCGGGACAGCAGGAAGTGGACCTGGCGGGGCCGGACCTCCAGGTCGCTCAGGCCCTCGGGTGTCGCGCCCAGCTCGCGGGCGACCTCGGCCGCCGCGCGGAAGGTCTCCTCGGACTCGAAGGAACCGGTGGTGACGACGGCCTCGCCGTCCGGGGTGACCCAGACCCCCACGGACAGGAAGCCCGGCTGCGACCGCGCCGCTTCGGCGACCTGGTGGCACTGGCCGACGAACTCCTCGACGTGCTCGGGGGCCGGGTAGTGGAAGGCGACGAAACCGAATGCCATGGCGGTGTCCCTTCTCGGACATACGTTTCGGTACGAGCCGAAGCTAGACGGGCCGCACGGCTCCGTACAGAACGAGACCGGCCGCACCGCTGAAGCCGCCCGCGGCGCGCGACGGGCGGCTTCAGCCCGCGTGGGCCGCCGGCTGCTCCTCCGCCGCGCGGGGCGCCCGGAACGTCCGCCGGTACGCCTGCGGGGAGACGCCGATGGCGGCGTGCAGGTGCTGCCGCAGGGACGCGCCGCCCGCGAAGCCGACCTGTCCGGCGATCAGGTCCACCGGCAGGTCGCTGGTCTCCAGCAGCTGGCGGGCGCGCAGCAGCCGCTGCTGGATGAGCCACCGCCCGGGGCTGAGCCCGGTCTCGTCGCGGAAGCGGCGGTTGAAGGTGCGCAGGCTCATCCCGGCGTGCCGGGCCAGCCGGGTCAGGGTCAGCGGCTCGTCCAGGTGCTCCAGGGCCCACTGCTGGGTGGCCGCGGTGCCGGTCGCGGTCGGCGCGGGGACCGGCTGCTCGACGTACTGGGCCTGGCCGCCGTCGCGGAACGGCGGTACGACGCACTTGCGGGCCACGTGGTTGGCGAGCGCCCCGCCGTGGTCGGCGCGCACCACGTGCAGGCACACGTCGATGCCGGAGGCGGCGCCGGACGAGGTCAGCACGTCGCCGTCGTCGACGAAGAGCACGTCGGGGGTGAGCCGTACCTTCGGGAAGCGGCGGCGGAAGTCCTCGGTGAGCTGCCAGTGGGTGGTGGCCGGGCGGCCGTCCAGCAGTCCGGCGGCGGCCAGCACGTAGGCGCCGGTGCAGATCGACACCATGCGGGTGCCGGGCCGGATCATTGCCAGCGCGGCGCTCACCGCCTCGGGCAGCTCGCTGCGGACGTGGTCGGGGGCGATGGACGGGACCACCACGGTGTCGGCGGTGCGCAGCACCTCGGGCCCGTGCTCGACGGTGATCGAGAAGTCGGCGCCGCAGCGCACCGGGCGCCCGTCGGCCGAGCAGGTCAGCACCTCGTAATGGCCGTCGGCGGCGCCGAAGACCCGCCCCGGTATGCCGAGCTCGAACGGATAGACGCCTTCCAGGGCCAGGACCACCACACGATGCGTACGCATGGCACGATCCTATCGGGAGATGGCCATCGTGCCATTGTCGCGATCAGGGCCGTCGATCAAGCTGGACGGCATGAGTGAACACACCATGCGTGCCATCAGCCAGGACGTCACCGGCGGACCCGAGGTCCTGAAGGAAACCGAACTTCCCCGGCCCGAGCCGGGCGTCGGCCAGATACAGATCGCGGTCCGCGCCGCCGGGGTCAACCCCACCGACTGGAAGCACCGCGCGGACGGCTTCTTCATCAGGACGCTGCCCCGCGTCCTGGGCTGGGACGTCTCCGGCGTCGTGACGGCGGTCGGCATCGGCGTCACGCTGTTCGCACCGGGCGACGAGGTCTTCGGCATGGTCCCGTACCCGTACGGCGTCGGCACCCACGCCGAGTACGTCACCGGCCCCGCGCGCGCCTTCGTGCACAAGCCCGCCGCCCTCGACCACGTCCAGGCGGGCGCCCTGCCGCTGGCCGCGCTCACCGCCCACCAGGCCCTGGTGGACACCGCGGACATCCGGCCGGGACAGCGCGTGCTGATCCACGCGGCGGCGGGCGGCGTCGGCCACCTCGCCGTACAGATCGCCAAGGCCAGGGGCGCCCATGTGATCGGCACGGCGAGCGCCGCCAAGCACGACTTCCTGCGCTCCCTCGGCGCCGACGAGGTGATCGACTACCGGGAGACCGACTTCACCGAGGCCGCAGGTCCGGTCGACGTGGTCCTGGACACCATCGGCGGTGACACCCTCGCCCGTTCGCTGGACGTGGTGCGCGGGGGCGGCACCATCGTCTCGATCCTTCCCCCGGTCGACCCGGCGACCGTCGCGGCGGCCGCGGAGCGCGGAATCCGCCTGGCGGTGATGATCGTCGAGGCGGACCACGCGGGCATGCGCGAGATCGCCGCCCTCGCCGAAGCCGGCACACTGCGCGCGCACATCGCCGCGGCCTTCCCGCTCGAACAGGCCGCGAAGGCGCACGAGATGGGCGAGACCGGGCGTACCCAGGGGAAGATCGTCCTTGAGGTGAAGTGACGGGCCGGCGCGTCTACTTGAGCGCCGGCCGGTCCCGGCGGTGGACGACGCCCTTCGTCACCAGCCGCCCGTCCGCGAAGCACAGTTCATAGGCCGTGTCGTCGGTGTACGCGCGGTAGCCGTAGTAGCGGCAGGTGCGGCCGGGCGGCGGCGCCGGCGTGCCGTCCGGCGGTACGTCCAGGGAGAAGAACGGCAGCCGTGCCTCCACCGCCGTCCGGTCGTCGCCGACGCGCAGTTGCTCGTACGTCCCGCGGTCCAGCACCGACCACGACGGGCTGATCAGCGCGAAGACGCCCATGAGCAGCAGCAGTCCGGTGAACAGCGCGGCCGGCACGGCCACGGTCTGCACCAGCCGCCGCCGCACCTGGCGCCGGGCGGACGCCAGTTCCCGCTGCGACACGCTCCACCGGGAGCTGTCGCCGGGGCCGCGCACCGGCGCCCGGCCGGTCGTCGGCAGCCGCGCCGCGACCTCGAACCCGCCCTCGGGCGTGGGCCCGGCGCGCAGTTCACCGCCCGCGAGCCGGACCCGTTCGTCCAGTCCCACCAGCCCGTTGCCGCCGGAGACCAGGGCCGCGGACGGCGCCGTACCGGGCGGGGGCGGGGCGTTGGTCACCGTCACGTCCAGCCGCCGCCCCTCGCCGGTCAGCCGTACCTCCACGGGCGCGCCGGGCGCGTGCTTCGTGGCGTTGGTCAGCCCCTCCTGGACCACCCGGTACACGGCGCGCACGCCCATGACCGGCATGGCCTCCCCGCCCGCCCCCGGCGCCCCGGCACGCCGCAGCGAGACATCGAGGCCGGAGGCCCGGGCGCGTTCGACCAGGGCCTCGACACTGTCGTCGGCGGGCAGCCGGGACGGCTCGGCCCGGTCGTCGGTGCGCAGTACGCCGATGATGTCCCGCAGATGCTCGGTGGCCGCGCCGGCCGCGGCGCGCAGTTCGCCGACCGCGGCCCGCTGGTCCGGCGCCAGCCGCGGATCGACCTCCAGGGCCCCGGCCCGCAGGGCGAGCAGCGCCAGTTCGTGGCCGAGCGAGTCGTGCATGTCCCCGGCGATCCGGGCCCGTTCGCGCAGCCGGGTGCGGTCGGCGACGGCCTGCTGCTCGTGCTCCATCCGCTCGGCGAGCTGCCAGCCCGTACGGACCAGGGCCGCGTACTGGCGGCGGTAGCGGCCCAGCAGCCATGGCAGGACGATGTTGAACAGCAGCGTGAGCACCGCGGTGAACCACGGCCACATGTTGTGGACGAGGACGACGCACAGCGGCAGGACGACGGCCGCGACGCCCGCGAAGAACCAGAGGGAGGCACGGGCCCGTTCGACCCGTACCCCGGCGAGGTACGCCAGGACGGCGAGGGCGGCGGTGTACTCGAACGTGAACAGGTTGCGGCTCGTGGCGAGCGCCAGCGCGACCGGTACGGCGAGGGCCACGAGCGGCCACCTCCGGCGCATCGCCACCGCCGCCGCCAGCAGCGGGATGCCGATCGCCGCGGTCCGCACCCGGTCCTCGGGCGCCCCGTCGAAGGCGGCGGTGAGCGGTACGGACAGGGCCGCCCAGAGGCAGACGTCCAGCAGCCGGGCGGCCCACCGGGGGCGTTCGGCGGCGGGCGGCGCCGGGCGCCGGAGACGAGTGAGCATGCCGTCAGCTTCGCCGACCGGACCCGTCCGGCGCCCCTGACGAAAGTAAGGAAAGCGCCGCCGGGCGCGGCTCAGGCGTCCTGGACCAGCCCCGCCTCGTACGCGAGGATCGCCGCCTGCACCCGGTTCCTCAGGCCCAGCCGGGCCAGGATGGCGCTGACGTACGCCTTGACCGTGCCCTCGACGAGGTGCAGCCGCGCGGCGATCTCCGCGTTCGACAGCCCGGCGCCGACCAGCGCGAGCACCTCGCGTTCGCGGGCGGTCAGCTCCTCGGTACGGGACCGCGCCGCGGCCGCCTTCCCCAGCGCCGCGCCGCCGCCGAACTGGCTGATGACGCGCCGGGCCACGGACGGCGAGAGGTACGCACCGCCCTCGGCGGCGGCCTGGACCCCGGTGATCAGTTCGCGCGGGTCGCCGGTCTTGAGCAGGAAGCCGCTGGCACCGGTGCCGAGGGCGCCGGCCACGTACTCGTCCTCGGAGAAGGTCGTCAGCATCACCACGGCGGTCTCCGGCAGTGCCTGGCGCAGTTCGGCCGCGGCGCCCAGGCCGTCCAGCCGCGGCATCCGGATGTCCAGCAGGCAGACGTCGGGCCGGTGCCGCAGCGCCAGTTCCACCGCCGCCCGCCCGTCGGCCGCCTCCGCGACCACCTCGATGCCGGGCGCGGCACCGAGGATGGCGCGTACTCCGGCCCGGATCATCGGCTCGTCGTCCGCCAGCAGCACCCGAACGGACCCGCCGGGCCGCTCACCCCCGAGTTCAGTCATGCGGTCACCCTAATCACCGGCCCGGTCGCGGCCGCCCCGGGGCATATGGAAGGGCGGTGTCCGAAGGGAGGTTGGGAGCCTCCGGACACCGCCCGGTCGTGGGGGCGCGCTGCCCCGGGTGGACCGGCCGCCCGTCAGGTCCGGCCGGTGCCGTGCTTACTTCACCGCGACGCCCGTCCAGGCCGCCTCGACGCCCTTGACCTCGGCGCTGTCCTTGCCGAACAGGTCGGTGGCCGCCTTCACGGTCGCCTCACGGGCGCCCTTGTAGTCGGTGTTCGAGGTCATGTACGTGGTGAGGGCCTTGAACCAGATCTTCTCGGCCTTGTCCCGGCCGATGCCCTCGACCTTCTTGCCGTCCGCGGTCGGGCTGTCGTACTTGACGCCGCCGATCTCCTTGGCGCCGCTGCCCTCGGACAGGAGGTAGAAGAAGTGGTTGGCGATGCCGGAGGAGTAGTGCACGTCGACGTTGCCGGCTTCCGGGGTCCAGCTGTCCAGGGACTGGCCGTCCTTGGAGGGCTTGTCCATGTAGCGCAGCGGCTTGCCGTCACCGGCGATGTCGATCTTCTCGCCGATCAGGTAGTCGCCGGCGTCCTCCTTGTTCTTGGCGAAGAACTCCACGGAGGTGCCGAAGATGTCGGAGGTGGCCTCGTTCAGGCCGCCGGACTCGCCGCTGTAGGTGAGGTTGGCGGTGGCCGAGGTGACGCCGTGGCTCATCTCGTGTGCCGCGACGTCGATCGAGGTGAGCGGCTTCTTGTTGCCCTCGCCGTCGCCGTACGTCATGCAGAAGCAGCTGTCGTCCCAGAACGCGTTGGCGTAGTTCTGGCCGTAGTGGACGCGCGAGGTGGCGCCCTTGCCGTCGCCCTTGATGCCCGCGCGGCCGTGCACGGTCTTGTAGTAGTCCCAGGTCAGCTGGGCACCGTAGGCGGCGTCGACGGCGGCGGTCTCGGGGTCGTCGGCCTTGCCGTTGCCCCACTTGTCGTCCTTGTTGGTGAACAGCTTGCCCTCGCCGCTCTGGCTGCCGTTCAGGTTGAACGTCGAGTGGCCGCCGCGCGAGTCGTCGGTCAGCTCGTAGCCGTCGCCGCCCTTCTTCGTACCGATCTCGACCGAGCCGCTGTAGGCGCTGGTGCCCGCGCCGTTCTCGATGCCCTGGTACTGGAAGAGCTTCTTGCCGGTGTTGGCGTCGGTGATGACGTGCAGCTGGTTGGGCGTGCCGTCCTTCTGGAAGCCGCCGACCACGGTGTCGTACGCGAGGACCGGCGTGCCGGAGGCGGCCCAGACGACCTTCTTCGGCGTCACGGCGGCGGCCTGCTTGGCGCCGAAGGACTTGGCGGTGCCCTGCGCGGCCTGCGCGGCAGCCTTCGGGGCGACCTTCGGGGTGGTGGAGGCGACGGCGATCTTCGCGCTGTTGGCCTTGGTGGTGCTCTTGACCGCACCGCCCTTGGCGCGGTGCACGATCAGGTCGCCGCCGAGGACCGGGAGTCCGGCGAAGGTGCGGTCGTAACGGGTGTGGGTGGTGCCGTCGGCGTCCTTGACGACGTCCTTGACGACGAGCTTCTCCTGGGCGCCCAGGCCCAGTTCCTGCGCGGTCCGCGCCTTGGTGGCGCTCGCGTCGCGCAGCAGCTCCGCGCGGTGCGAGGCGGTCATCTTGACGGGCGAGGCCGCCGCGGCGCCGGTGGTGGTTCCGGAGGGCGCCGTGGGGGAGGCGCCCGCGGTACCGGCCGTGACGGCCGCGGCTATCAGGGCGCCGGCCGCCGCCAGGGAAGCGCCGGTGATACGTGCTCTACGGGAAATGTGGGGGGACACGCGTACTCCTTCGACTTTGCCAGGGTGGGGGTGCAAAGCGATGCGGGCTGTGACTTGAGGGGGAAGACTGCCATTCGAACGCGTGCATGTCAGGACGCGGTCGCGAAGTTGGCTGGAATTCGTCCGTAGAGCGAACATCACTGTTCGTATAGCGGAGTTGCACCCAACGGAACGGGCGCCGCCCCCTGGGAGGGAGCGACGCCCGGTGAACTGCTCGGTGGTGGCCGGCGGTTGGCCGCATGCGGCCCGCCCTCAGGTCGGCACGCTGCCGTCCGGTTGGCTCAGAACGTCAGCTTCCAGCTGTTGATGTAGCCGCTGTCCTGCTGGTAGACGTCCCGCACCCGCAGGTTCCAGGTGCCCTCCGCCTTCTCGGAGGAGGCGTTGACGGTGTACGTGGCCTTCACGTTCTCCGCCGAGTCGGCCGCGTTGGAGTTCTTCAGCCGGTAGGCGGTGCCGTCCGGGGCCACCAGGTCGATCACCAGGTCGCCGCGGTAGGTGTGGACGATGTCCACGTCCACCTTCAGGGCGCTCGGCGCGTTGCCCGCCCGGGTGACCTTGATCGGCGAGTTGACCGCGCTGCCCGCGTCCGGGATCTGCACGTCGTCGGTGTTCTCGAAGACGTCACCGCCGCTGGCCGGGTTCACGGTCCAGGTGAAGCTGGTGGTGCCGGTCTTGTTGGCGGAGTCGGTGACGGTGACCGTCACATTGCTCGTGCCCGCCGTGGTCGGGGTGCCCGAGATCAGCCCGGAGTCCTGGTTGATGCTCAGTCCGGCCGGCAGCCCGGTGGCCGCGTACTTCAGCGCGCCCGCGTTGCTGCTGGTGGCCTTGATCTGCAGGCTGGCGGGCTGGCCGACGGTGCTGGTCTGGTTGCCCGGGTTGGTGACGCTGACACCGGAGTCCGGGACGCGCTGGCCGACGTTGACCGCCGCCCAGGTGTTGGCGACCGTGTTGTACGTGGCGCTGCCCTGGCCGAACAGCTCGGCCGCGGCGGACAGGGTCGCGGTGCGCGCCGCGGCGTAGTTGGTGTTCGCGCTCATGTACTTGGTCAGCGCCGAGAACCAGATCTTCTCGGCGTTGGACCGGCCGATGCCCGGCACCGGCAGATTGTCGTAGGTCGGGCTGTCGTAGTGGACGCCGTTGATGTCCTTGGGCCCGCTGCCCTCGGCCAGCAGGTAGAAGAAGTGGTTGGCCACGCCGGAGGAGTAGTGGACGTCGATGCCGCCGATGCCGGAGTACCAGTAGTCCTTGGAGCGGCCGTCCTTGCTGGGCTTGTCCATGTAGCGCAGCGGCGTGCCGTTGCCGTTGATGTCGATGGCCTCGCCGATGAGGTAGTCACCGACGTCCTTGGGGTTGTTGGCGTTGAACTCGACGGCGGCGGCGAAGATGTCCGAGGTGCCCTCGTTCAGTCCGCCAGGCTCGCCGCTGTAGGTGAGGTTGGCGGTGGCCGCGGTGACGCCGTGGGTCATCTCGTGGGCCGCGACGTCGATGGAGGTCAGCGGCTTGACGTTGCCGCTGCCGTCGCCGTACGTCATGCAGAAGCAGCTGTCCTGCCAGAACGCGTTGACGTAGTTGTTGCCGTAGTGCACCCGGCTGTACGCGCCGACGCCGTCGCCCCTGATGCCGCTGCGGCCGTGCACGTTCTTGTAGTAGTCCCAGGTCAGCGCCGCGCCGTAGTGGGCGTCCACACCGGCGGTCTGGGCGTTCTGCGGGGTGCCGTCGCCCCATACGTCGTCCGGGTCGGTGAACAGCGTGCCGGTGCCGGAGGTGCCGCGGTTGAGGTTGTAGGTCTTGTGGTTGCCGCGGGTGGTGTCGGTCAGCGTGTACGAGGGCGCGGTGCCCAGGGTGACCTGGCCGCTGTACATGCTGTTGCCGGTGCCCTCCTGGACGCCCTGCCACTCGGCCAGCTTCTCACCGGTGGTGGCGTCGGTGACGACGTGCAGCTCGTTGGGTGTGGTGCCGTCCTCCTGGACGCCGCCGACGACCGTCTCGTACGCGAGGAGCGGCTTGCCGTCGGCGACCCAGACGACCTTGCGCGGCTCCCGGGCGTCGGACTTCTTGGCGCCCTGCGCCTGCGACGCCTTGAGGGCCTTCTGCTCCGCCGTGGCGGGCTCGACCTTCGCGGTGGTGGTCGGCACGTCGAGCTGCGAGCGCACCGCCTTGGTGACGCCGCGCACCTTCCCGTCCGCCTTGTGGACGACCAGGCCGCCGCCGAGCACCGGCAGGCCCGCGTACGTGCGCTCGTAACGGGTGTGCAGACTGCCGCTGACGTCCTTGACGACGTCCCTGACGACCAGCTTCTCCTTCGGGCCGAGCTTGAGCTGCCGGGCCGTCTCCGCGGCGCCGGCCGTGGCCGCCCGCAGCAGTTCCGCACGCTGCGCCGGGGTCAGTTTCGCGGGCAGCGCGCCCGGGTCGGGCTGCGCGTGTACCTGGCCGGGCCGGGGTGTGGCGGCCGTGCCGGCGCCTGCTTGCACGCTGACGGTCAGCATCGCGGCCATGGCGACCACGGCGCCGGTCGCGACGGCGCGCCGATGGGGGGTGCGTCTCACACTGACTCCTTCTGCGGTGGCCGCGACCGAGGGGGTGCGACCGAGGGGGACCGGGCGGCCCAGTGGCCGTCCGGGCAGAGCGAGGCAGAACACGTGGAACGTGTGGGGGGGGGGCACCAGGTGCGGGTGGGCCGGGCGCTTCGAGCGACGAGCGGGCCGCGGTCGCGGAGTGGTGCGTTGTGGGGCTCCGCGCAACGGATGCGGGGAAGCGTGCCACCCGGGTGGCCTGATTGTCAGGAGCCGGTCAAGACTTTGGCCGGAAACCGTCCGTAGAGCGGGGGGCCGGGTCCGTATACAGGACGTGACCGTACGTCCAGCCCCACCGGCCCCGCACGCCCGTCCCGGCCCCGCCGGAGTCCGCCGCCCCGCCCGGGAAGCGGCCGATCAGCAGGTAGCCGCCGCCCCCGCCCACCCGCCCGGCCCCCGCGCCCCGGGGCATATACACGTTCCGTACGCCGCCCGACTCCCGGCACGGGGGCCAGGCACTGACTTCGGCCACCCGCGGAACCCCCTCGCGCGTACGGAAAGCGGATGCGGCGGCACGGCACGGCGGGCAGGATCAACGCGGCCGGAAGGACCTTACGAATGCCCCGGCGCCCCCGGAAGAAAGGGCCTGACACCACATGACCACCGAACGACCCCGCCCGCCGATGCGCGCGGACGAGCGCGAAACCCTGCGCGCCTACCTCGACTTCCACCGCGCCACGCTCGCCATGAAGTGCGACGGCCTCTCCGACGAGGAACTGCGCAGCCGGTCCATGCCGCCGTCCACACTGTCCCTGCTCGGCCTCGTCCGGCACCTGGCGGAGGTGGAGCGCACCTGGTTCCGGCGGGTGATCAACCAGGAGGACATCCCGCTCGTCTGGTCCCCGGAGGGCGACTACCAGGCGGCGTACGACCCCGGCCGGGCCACCCGCGCCGACGCGTTCGACGCCTGGCGCACCGAGGTCGAGCACGCCCGCCGCATCGAACGCGCGGCCCCCTCCCTGGATGTGACCGGCCACCAGCCCCGCTGGAACGCCGATGTGTCCCTGCGTGTCGTCATGCTCCACGTCACCCTCGAATACGCCCGCCACAACGGCCATGCCGACCTCCTGCGCGAGGGGATCGACGGGGTGGTGGGGGCCTGAGGGGAGCCCGGCGCCGGCGCGCGCCGACCCGGCCGTACCGCCCCCGGCCCGGCCTGGCATCCTGCCGACGTGACCACCGAAGCCACCGCGGAGTTCGAGGCGCACCGGCCCCGGCTGTTCGCGCTCGCGTACCGGATGCTCGGTTCGGCGAGCGAGGCCGAGGACGCCGTGCAGGACGCCTACCTGCGCTGGAGCGCGGCCGACGCCTCCGCCGTCCGCACCCCGGCCGCCTGGCTCACCAAGGTCGTCACGAATCTCTGTATCAACCGGCTCACCTCCGCCCGCGCCCGGCGGGAGCGGTACGTCGGCCCCTGGCTCCCCGAGCCGGTCCTCACCCACACCGCGGACCGGCGGCTCGGCCCGCTGGAGACCGCGGAACAGCGCGAGTCGGTGTCGTTCGCGCTGCTCACCCTGATGGAACGGCTCACCCCGGCCGAACGCGCGGTCTTCGTCCTGCGCGAGGCATTCGGCCACAGCCACCGGGACATCGCAGAGGTCATCGGCGTCGGGGAGGCGTACTCGCGGCAGTTGCACCGTCGCACCCGGGAACGGCTCGGCGGCTCCCCGCGCCGGCACTTCGCCGTGGACGCCGCCCAGCGCGCGAAGCTCGTCGAGCGGTTCTTCGCCGCCACGCTGGACGGCGATGTGGCCGGCCTCGAACGGCTGCTCGCCGACGACGTGGTGGCCTGGGCCGACGGCGGCGGCCGGGCGACCGCGGCACGCCGGCCGGTCACCGGGCGTGCCAAGGTGCTCCGCTACCTGCTGGGCCTGGGCACCCGGCCCGAAGCGGCGTCCGTCAGGGCCGAGTTCGTCGAGGTGAACGGCGAACCGGCGGCGCTCTTCCTCGTGGGCGAGGACCTGCTCGCCGTCGTCGTACCGGAGACCCACGAAGGACACATCGTCGCGGTCCGTACCGTCCTCAACCCCGACAAGCTCGCCTTCGCCGCAGGTCAGCTCATGTGACTCGCTTCACCGCCCGGATTGTCACGCCTCCGCCCGCCCGCCGGTTCAGGAGGCATGACACATCACATCGTGGTCCTGGGAGCCGGGTACGCCGGACTGTCCGCCGCCAAGGGCATGGCCCGCAGGCTGCGCCGCCACGGCGTACGCATCACCCTGGTCAACGCCGTCGGCCACTTCGTCGAGCGGGTCCGGCTGCACCAGCTCGCCGCGGGGCAGCGGCTGGCCGACCGGCCGCTCGGCGCCCTTCTCGCCGGTACGGACATCGACCTGGTCGTCGCCCGGGTGACCGCCGTCGACGCCGCCGCCCGTACGGTCCAGGTCGACTCCGCCCCGTACACCCTCGCTTACGACACCCTCGTCTACGCGCTGGGCAGCGGCGCCGACACCACCGCCGTCCCCGGAGCCGCCAAGCACGCCCATGCGGTGGCCACCTACCAGGACGCGGTACGGCTGCGTGCGCGCCTGGCGGGCGGGCGGGGGCCGGTGGCCGTGGCCGGGGCCGGGCTGACCGGCATCGAGGCGGCAACGGAACTCGCCGAGGCGCACCCGGGGCGCGCGATCCACCTGATCACGGACGGCGAGCTGGGGGCCGAATTCTCGGAGCGCGGCCGGCGCCACCTGCGCGGCGCCCTGCACCGGCGCGGCATCGCCCTCCGCGAACACACCCGCGTCCGCGAGGTCGCCGCACACGGGCTGGTGCTCGCCGACGGCGGCGAGGTCCCGGCCGAGACGGTCGTCTGGGCAGCCGGGTTCCGCGTCCCGGACCTGGCGCGCGAGGCGGGGCTCGCCGTCGACGCGCGCGGCCTGATCACGGTGGACCCGACACTGCGCTCGCTCTCCCACCCGGAGGTCTTCGCGGCGGGGGACGCGGTGGCGGCATACGGACCGGACGGCACCGCCTCCCGCATGTCGTGCCAGACCGGACTGCCGATGGGCGGATACGTCGCGAAGAGCGTCGCCGCCGCACTCACCGGCACCACCGTCAAGCCGCTCCGGCTGCGCTACGTCTGGCAGAACATCAGCCTCGGCCGTCACGACGGCCTCACCCAGTTCACCCGGGCCGACGACAGCCCGGTCGCCGCGGTGCTCACCGGCCGCGCCTCGGCCCGCTTCAAGGAGGCCGTCACCAGGGGGACGGTGCTGGCGCTGCGCCGCTGAGCCGGGCCGGGGCGGGTCATCCGGCCTCCCGTAAATCGCTGGCGCGGCGCCGGGAGGCGGCGGGACCATGCGGAGCGTCGGGGCCGTCGCACACCTCTGCGCCCGCGCTCCGTCCGGCCGGAGGGGGAGTCGTGATGACCGGTGCAGTGGCGGAGCCGTCCGGGCCCGAAGTGCGTACGCAGGCCGGAACCGTGCGCGGCAGCCGGGAAGCAGACGTGGCCGTCTTCCGCGGCATTCCCTTCGCCGAACCGCCGGTCGGGGAGCTGCGGTTCGCCGCGCCGCGGGCGGCTCGCGGCTGGGACGGCGTACGACCGGCCCTCTCCTACGGGCCACCGCCCCCGCAGGGCGGCCACTTCGGCATGGAGGCACTGTCGCAGGACGCTGCCGACGACTGGCTGACGCTCAACGTCTGGACGCCCGAACCGGGGCCGGGCGCGGGGCTGCCGGTGATGGTGTGGATCCAGGGCGGCGCCTACACGATCGGCACGTCGGCCCTGCCCGAGTACGACGGAGGGCGCCTGGCCCGGGCCGGTGCCGTCGTGGTGACGTTCAACTACCGCGTCGGCCCGGAGGGCTTCGGGCAGTTCGCCGGGGCGCCCGCCAACCGGGGCCTGCTCGACCAGATCGCCGCCCTGGAGTGGGTGCGGGACAACATCCGGGCCTTCGGCGGCGCCCCGGACCGGGTCACGGTCTTCGGTCAGTCGGCGGGCGCCGGGTCGGTCGCCGCGCTGCTGGCCATGCCGCGTGCGGCCGGACTCTTCGGCCGGGCCGTCGCGCAGAGCGTGCAGGGCACGTTCTTCTCACCGGAGCTGGCCGCCGACATCGCCGCCGCCTGCGCCGCCGAGCTGGGGCGCAAGCCCACGGTGGGCGACCTGCGCACGGTGGCACCGGCCCGGCTGTCCGCCGCGTGTGACGCGGTCGGCGCGACGATGGACCGGCACGCGTCGCGCTGGGGCGCCGTCGCCCACCGCACCATCCCGGTCGCCCCGGTCGTCGAGGGCGACACACTGCCGGTCACCCCATGGCAGGCCGTGGCCGACGGCGCCGCCCGGGGCATTCCGCTCCTCGTCGGCCACACCCGCGACGAGCAGCGGCTGTTCACCGTGATCGACGGCCTGCTCGGCCAGGTGTCGCCCGAGCAGGCCGCGACCGCGCTGCGCCGGTTCGCCCCCGGCCCGGACGGCGCACGCCGTTACCGCGACGGCTTCCCGTCCGCGAGCCCCGACGAGCTCTACGAACGCGTCCAGTCCGACTGGCTGTTCCGCATGCCGAGCCTCCACCTCGCCGAGGCCCAGGCCGCCGCCGGGGGCCGTGCCCATGTCTACGAGCTGACCTGGCCGGCGCCCGGCATGGACGGCGTCTTCGGCGCCTGCCACGGCCTGGACGTACCACTCGTCTTCGGCAACCTGGAGCGCGGCCAGCCAGCCGTAATGATCGGCGACGGTCCCTCCCCGGAGGCGGAAATACTGTCGGCCCGGATGCGCGCCGCGTGGACGGCGTTCGCCGCCGACGGCGACCCGGGCTGGCCCGCGTACGACGGCGACCGGCGCCTGGTCCAGCTCTTCGACACCCGCCCGGCCGTCACCGCGTACCCGGAGGAGACCTCCCGTCTCATCTGGGAGGACCACACGTTTTCCCCGATCGCGCTGCGGCACTGACGTACGGCCCGGCCACGGGACACCGGCCCGACCGGGGCGGTCGAGGGGAGCGGCCAGGTGCCGGTGGAAGTCCGCGCGGAGGGGGGGCGGGTCGCGGCCGGTCCGTGCGGCCGCCTGCCGCAGGCCAGCTTACGGGGCGCCGATGGGCTGTGGGCAGCGGGCGGCATGGCCGAGGAGCACGTCGATGCCGCGGGGCCCTCCGGTGACGACTGCGCGTGCGCCGTGCAGCGCGAGATCCGCGCCCGGATCGGGGAGCGAGGCGGGGACATGGGGCCTCGTCGGACGGCAGGCGGTGCCCGGCGTCCCTCGACAGAAAGGCGCCGAGCGCCTGCACCGGAAGGGCGTCAACGGGCAGTGGGCCGCAGCCGCGCGGGCGCACCGGTCCGGGGAGGACCGCCCGCGCGGCGACGGCCCCGCGCTCAGCTGCCGGCCGCGCCGAACCACTTCGGCAGCGCGGCTTCCAGCTCCCGCTGATCCTCACCGGCCCACGCCACGTGCCCGTCCGGCCGCAGCAGCACCGCGGGCACGTCCAGCTCCTCGCTGACGTCCACGACGTGGTCGACCCGGTCCGCCCAGCCCGCCACCGAGAGGCGGCCGGTCTGGTCGAGCAGCAGGCCGCGGCCGCGGTGCATCAGCTCGTAGAGCCGGCCGCGCTTCAGGGCCACGTCCCGCAGCCGCCGGCCGAGCAGTTCATGGCCCTCGCCGAAGTCGTAGTGGACCGACACCGCGGTGATCTTCTCGATCAGGTACCGGTTCACCTCCTCGAACTCCATCAGCTCCGCCAGCAGCCGGCGCATCGACCGAGGACCGGGCTCGGTGGACATCAGCAGCACCTGCGCGCGGGTGTTGTCCAGGACGGCGGCGGCCACCGGGTGCCGCTCGGCCTCGTAGCTGTCCAGCAGCCCTTCCGGCGCCCAGCCGCCGATCTCGGCGGCCAGCTTCCAGCCGAGGTTGAACGCGTCCTGGATGCCCAGGTTGAGGCCCTGACCGCCGGTCGGCGGGTGGATGTGCGCCGCGTCCCCGGCCAGCAGCACCCGGCCGTCCCGGTAGCGCTCGGCCTGCCGGGTGGCGTCGCCGAAACGGGAGAGCCAGCGCGGCGAGTGCACACCGAAGTCGGTACCCGCGGTCGCCCACAGCTGTTGCTTGAACTCCTCGAACGTCGGCGGGACCGTGCGGTCCTCCGCCACCCCCGCGGCGGGCACGATCACGCGGTACACCCCCTCTTCGAGGGGCATGGCACCGAACCACAGCTGCGTCTTGCGCACCTCTGTCATCACGGCCGTCAGCTCGTCCTGCGACGCGGTCAGCGCCATCTCGCCCAGCAGCGTGTCGCGCCGGCTCGGTTCGCCGGGAAAGCCGATGCCGAGCAGCTTGCGCACCGTGCTGCGCCCGCCGTCACAGCCCACGACGTAGCGCGAGCGCACCTCGCCCCCACCGGCCAGCTCCACGGTCACCCCGTCCGCGTCCTGGCGCAGCCCGGTCACCTCGCAGCCGCGCCGGATCTCGGCGCCCAGCTCGGTGGCGCGCTCGGTCAGCAGGCGCTCGGTGGCGGTCTGCACGATGCCGAGGACGTACCCGTGCGCGGTGTCCATCCGCTCGGGCCACGCCTTGCTGATACCGGCGAAGAAACCGCCGACCTCGTACCGCTTGCCGAGCGCGAGGAAGCGCTCCAGCAGACCGCGCTGCTCCATCACCTCGATGCTGCGCACGTGCAGGCCGAGCGCGCGGACCACCTTGGTCGGCGCCGACTCCTTGTCCAGTACGAGCACGTCCACGCCGTGCAGCCGCAGTTCGGCGGCCAGCATCAGACCGGTCGGCCCGGCACCGGCCACGATCACGTCCCTCACGGAAACCCCCATGCCACACGCCGGCAAAAGCGTGCGTATTTCGCGAACCCGCTTTTTCCGCGGGTTCTGCCCTAGGGCGACGATTCTGCGGCAGCACCGGGGTCTTGCCGCAAGCCCCCTGGTGTGCTATAGGTTAGTAGTGGCAGGGAGAGGTGGTTCTCCTTGCCTTTTTTCGTGCCCGGGTGGCGTCGGGCCACCACCCGCTAGTCACACCACGCTCTCCCGCCACGCCTCGTGCAACTCCGCGAACCGGCCCTGGTTCGCGATCAGTTCGGCGGGGGTGCCGTCCTCCACGATGCGGCCCTCGGACATCACCAGGACCCGGTCGGCCGTCTCGACCGTGGACAGGCGGTGGGCGATGACCACGGCCGTACGGCCGTGCAGGACCGTGTCCATGGCGCGCTGGACCGCGCGCTCGCCGGGGATGTCGAGCGAACTGGTCGCCTCGTCGAGGATCAGTACGGCCGGGTCGGCGAGCAGGGCGCGGGCGAAGGCGACCAGCTGCCGCTGGCCGGCGGAGATCCGGCCGCCGCGCTTGCGTACGTCGGTGTCGTACCCGTCCGGCAGGGCCATGATGAAGTCGTGGGCGCCGATGGCGCGGGCGGCCCGCTCGATCTCCTCGCGGGTGGCGTCCGGGCGGCCGATGGCGATGTTCTCAACGACCGTGCCGGAGAAGAGGAACGCCTCCTGGGTGACCATCACCACCGCGCGCCGCAGGTCGGCGGCGGACAGGTCGCGGAGGTCCACGCCGTCCACGCGGACGAGACCATCCGTGGGGTCGTAGAACCGCGCCAGCAGCTTGGCCAGCGTGGACTTGCCGGCGCCGGTGGAGCCGACGACGGCGACCGTACGGCCCGCGGCGAGCGTCAGGTCGAAGCGCGGCAGCACCTCACCGCCGGTGCGGTAGGCGAAGCGGACGCCTTCGAAGGTGACCTCGCGGCCCGGCCGCGACCCGGGCCGCTCCGGCAGCGGCAGCGGATCGGCGGGCTCCGGGACGCTCGGGCGCTGGGCGAGCAGTCCGGCGATCTTCTCCAGTGAAGCGGCGGCCGACTGGTAGGAGTTGAGGAACATGCCCAGGCGGTCGATCGGATCGTACAGGCGGCGCAGATACAGCGCGGCGGCCGCCAGGACGCCCAGCGCCAGGCCGCCGGAGGCCACGCGGTACGCGCCCCACAGGACGAGCGCGGCCACCGCGATGTTGGCCACCAGGCGCGAGGAGACCACATACCGGGCCATTTCCAGTATCGCGTCGCCGTTGACGCGCTCGTGGCGGCCGTTCAGCCGGGCGAAGGCGGCGTCGTTGGGGCGCTCGCGCCGGAACGTCTGCACCGGCCGGATGCCGTTGATCGTCTCGGTGAACTTCACGATCACCGCGGCCATCGCCGACGACTTCTCGCCGTAGACCCGGCCCGACCGGCGCCGGAAGGAGCGTACGAGCAGGTAGAGCGGCCCGGCGGTGGCCACGGCCGCGGCGCCCAGGCCCCAGTCGAGGTAGAGCAGCGTCGCCGTGATGTAGACCGTGGCCAGGACGATGGAGACGAGCTCCTGGAGACCTTCGTTCAGCAGCTCGCGCAGCGCCTCCACGTCGGTGGTCGCGCGGGAGATCAGCCGGCCGGAGGTGTAGCGCTCGTGGAAGTCCAGGCTCAGCGCCTGGCCGTGCCGGAAGATCCGGCCCCGCAGGTCGAGCAGGACGTCCTGGCTGATCCGCGCGGCGAGCCGGATGAAGACGTACTGGAGGCCGCCGGAGGCCGTGGCGCACAGCAGATAGGCCGCGGCCACGATGATCAGCGGGCCGTGCCGGCCCTCGCGCAGGGCGGGCACGGCGTGGTCGATGGCGAAGGCGACCAGCAGCGGTCCGGCCTGCACGGCGGCCTGCTGGAGCAGGAGGAGGACGCTCGCCACCCAGACACGGCGGGTGTGCGGGCGCAGCAGCGACCCCAGGAGGGAGCGGGAGGCACCCTTGGCGGTGGGCAGGACGTCCTGTTCGAAGGGGTCGGGACCGGCGGCGGCCGGGGGCGGGGCGGACGGCCGGGGCGCGGCGTCGTCCTTCGGCGCCGGGCCCGTGGTCGTATGGCGGTCGTTGTCTGTTGCGTTGTCCGTGGTTGTACGCCTGTCGTTGTCTGTTGGGCTGTCCGTGGTCGTACGGCTGTCGCTGCCCGATGTGCCGCCCGTGGCCGTACGGCCGTCGTCGTCCGATGCGCCGCCCGTGGCCGTACCGGCGTCCGTGCTCGTCGTCATCGCACGCTCTCCCCTTCGCGCCGGACGGCGCTCCCGTCGTCGGCGGCACCGGACATCAGCGCCGCGTACTCGGCGTTCTCCCGCAGCAGTTCGTGGTGGGTGCCGAGGGCGGCGATCCGCCCGCCGGACAGCAGCGCCACCCGGTCGGCGAGCAGGACCGTGGACGGGCGGTGCGCCACGACCAGGGCGGTGGTGGTCGCCAGCACCTGCCGCAGTGCGGCCTCGACCAGCGCTTCCGTGTGGACGTCCAGCGCCGACAGCGGATCGTCCAGGACCAGGAAGCGCGGCCGGCCGACCACCGCGCGGGCCAGCGCGAGCCGCTGCCGCTGCCCGCCGGACAGGCTCAGCCCCTGTTCGCCGACCTCGGTGTCACGGCCGTCGGGCAGCGCGTCCACGAACCCGTCGGCCTGGGCGACGCGCAGCGCCCGTACGAGGTCGTCCGGACCGGCGTCCGCCCCGCCCATCAGGACGTTCTCCGCCACGGTCGCGGAGAACAGCGTCGGCTCCTCGAACGCCACCGCCACCCGGCCGCGCAGCTCGTCGCGGGTCAGCGTCGTGATGTCCGTGCCGTCCAGGGTGATCCGGCCGCCGGTGGCGTCGTACAGCCGGGGGACGAGCGCGGTGAGCGTGGTCTTGCCGCTGCCGGTCGCACCGACCAGGGCCAGCGTCTCGCCGGGCCGGATGTGCAGGTCGATGCCCTGGAGGGTGGGCGGGGCCCCGGCGGGCGCGTCCGGATAGCGGAAGGTGACGTCGTGGAAGGCGAGGCCCGCCGTTTCGGGGCCGGGGGCGGCCGGCACCGGTCTTCCGCCGGGCGCCGCGCGTACGTCGTCCCGGTCGGCCACCGGCGCGTCCAGCACCTCGAAGTACCGGTCCGTGGCCGCCGCCGCGTCGTTGCTCATCGCCAGCAGGAAGCCGATCGACTCCACCGGCCACATCAGGGCCAGCGCCGTCGACAGGAACGCGACGAGGGTGCCCGCGGACAGGTCGCCGTCGGCCACCTGGACCGTGCCGAGCACCAGGGCCGCCCCGATGGCCAGCTCCGGCAGCGCGTTGATGAAGGCCCACAGGGTGGCCAGCAGCCGGGCCTTGCGCAGCTCGGTCGTGCGCAGCCGGGCCGTCAGCGCCCGGAACGCGCGAGCCTGGCTGCGGTGCCGCCCGAAGCCCTTGATGATCCGGATGCCGAGGACCGACTCCTCCACGACCGTGGTCACGTCGCCGACCTGGTCCTGGGCCCGGCGCGCGGCGATCGCGTACCTCGCCTCGAAGACCGAGCAGAGCGCTATCAGCGGCACGATCGGCGCCAGCAGCACCAGCCCCAGCGACCAGCGCTGGACCAGCAGGATCACACAGCCCACCACGATCGTGGTGGCGTTGACGAGCAGGAACGTCAGCGGGAACGCCAGGAACAGGCGCAGCAGTTGCAGGTCCGTGGTGCCCCGGGAGAGCAGCTGGCCGGAGGCCCAGCGGTCGTGGAAGGCGACCGGCAGGCGCTGGATGTGCCGGTACAGGCTGTCGCGCATCGCGGCCTCGACGCTCGCCAGCGGGCGCGCCACCAGCCACCGCCGCAGCCCGAACAGGCCCGCCTCCGCGAGGCCGAGCAGGAGCAGATACCCGCCGCCCAGCCACGCCCCGGCCGGGTCCCGCTCCGCGATCGGCCCGTCCACCAGCCACTTGAGGACGAGCGGGATGACCAGTCCGATACACGACGCGAGGATCGCCACGAACGCCGCCGTGAACAGCCGCGCCCGCACCGGCCGGACGAACGGCCACAGCCGTAGCAGGGAGCGCACCGCGGAGCGCCGGGGCTCCGGGTGCCGCGCCGTCACGGGGTCGCGGGCGGGATCGTCGGTTCGGGGACTCGTCGCCTTCGCTGTCTCGGCCATCAGCACCGAGAGTACGGCTCGCCACTGACATCGCTCACCGGGTTTTCGCCGGTACGCGTGGGGGAGTTGGGGCGTGAGGTGTCAGTCCGCCACCACGCGCAGCAGCAGCACCGACCGCTCGGGGACGGCGAGCCGCATGCCGGCGGGCAGCGTGGTCCCGGGCGGCCCGTCCTGGTCCTCGCGGGAGGTGTCGACGACCAGTTCGTACCCGTCGGCCCAGGGCGGCCCGGGGAGCGTGAAACCGGCCGGGCGGTGGCCGGTGTGCAGCACGGCGAGGAAGCTGTCGTCGATGATCGGACGGCCCTCGGGGTCGCGCTGCGGGATGTCCGTGCCGGAGAGGTACATGCCGAGCGACGGGGTGGGCGCGTACCAGTCCGCCTCGGTCATCTCCGTGCCGCGCGGGGTGAACCAGGCCAGGTCGCGCAGGCCGTCGGGGCGCTGCGGGCGGCCGGAGAAGAACGCGCGGCGGCGCAGTACGGGGTGGTCGCGGCGCAGTGCGATCAGCCGGGACGCGAGCGTGGCCAGCGCGCGCCAGCCCGGGTCCTCCAGGAGCGACCAGTCCACCCAACTGATGTCGTTGTCCTGGCAGTACGCGTTGTTGTTGCCGCCTTGCGTACGGCCCATCTCGTCGCCGGCCACGAGCATCGGCACGCCGGTGGACAGCAGCAGCGTGGTGATCATGTTGCGCAACTGGCGGCGGCGCAGTGCCCGGATTCCTTCGTCGTCGGTCTCGCCCTCCGCGCCGCAGTTCCAGGAGCGGTTGCCGTCCGTGCCGTCGCGGTTGCCCTCGCCGTTGGCCGCGTTGTGCTTGTGCCCGTACGAAACCAGGTCGCGCAGGGTGAAGCCGTCGTGCGAGGTGATGAAGTTGACCGAGGCGTACGGGCGGCGGCCGCCCCACGCGTACAGGTCGCTGGACCCGGAGAGCCGGTAGCCGAGGTCGCGCACGTCCGGGAGGGCGCCGCGCCAGAAGTCGCGCACGGTGTCGCGGTAGCGGTCGTTCCACTCCGTCCACAGCGGCGGGAAGGCGCCGACCTGATAGCCGCCGGAGCCGACGTCCCAGGGCTCGGCGATCAGTTTGACGCGGCGCAGCACCGGGTCCTGGGCGATCACCGCGAGGAACGGCGAGAGCATGTCCACGTCGTGCATGGAGCGGGCCAGGGCCGCCGCCAGGTCGAAGCGGAAGCCGTCCACGCCCATCTCGGTGACCCAGTAGCGCAGCGAATCGGTGATCAGTCGCAGCACGTTGGGCTGGACGACGTGCAGGGTGTTGCCGCAGCCCGAGTAGTCGGCGTAGCGCCGCCCGCCGTCCGCGAGCCGGTAGTAACCCCGGTTGTCGATGCCCCGGAAGGACAGCGTGGGGCCCAGTTCGCTCGCCTCGGCCGTGTGGTTGTAGACCACGTCCAGGACGACCTCGATACCGGCGTCGTGCAGGGCCCGTACCATCCGCTTGAACTCGCCGACCTGCTGGCCGCGGGTGCCGGTGGCGGCATAGGCGGCGTGCGGCGCGAAGTACCCGATGGAGTTGTAGCCCCAGTAGTTGCGCAGGCCGCGCCGCAGCAGATGGTCCTCGTGGGCGAACTGGTGCACCGGCAGCAGCTCGACGGCGGTCACGCCGAGGCGGGTGAGGTGGGATATCGCGGCCGGGTGCGCCAGGCCCGCGTATGTGCCGCGCAGCTCCTCCGGGATGCCCGGGTGGCGCATGGTGAACCCGCGTACGTGCAGCTCGTACAGGACCGTGTCGGACCACGGCGTTTTCGGCCGCCGGTCGTCCATCCACTCGTCCCCGCCGTCCTCCGGGTCCGCGTCGCCGACGACGACGCCCTTGGGGACGTACGGGGCCGAGTCGCGGTCGTCGCGCACGGTGTCGGCGACGTGCTGCTGCGGCCAGTCGCGGACGTGCCCGTACACCTGGGCGGGCAGCGTGAACTCGCCGTCCACCGCGCGCGCGTAGGGGTCCAGGAGCAGCTTGGCCGGATTCCAGCGCGCGCCGGTCCACGGGTCCCAGCGGCCGTGCACGCGGTAGCCGTAACGCGTGCCCGGCCGGACGCCGGGCAGGAAGCCGTGCCAGATCTCGTGCGTCAGCTCGGTGAGCGCGTGCGGCGTTTCGCGGCCCTCGTCGTCGAAGAGGCACACCTCCACGGACTCCGCGCCGCCCGCCCACAGGGCGAAGTTGGTGCCCGCCACGCCGTCGGGGCCCGTCCGGAAGCGGGCCCCGAGAGGCTGCGGGCTGCCGGGCCGGACCGGTACGGGCGGTGGCGCGGCGCGGATGTCCGCGTCCGGCGCGGCGGACGGGCCGGCCTCCCGGGCGGGAGGCACGCGGACCCGGTGGCCGTTGACGGGCGCGGCGCCGTGCCCGGTCTCCGTGCCGTTGGCGGCGTCCGGGCCCTCGGTGCCCACGGGCCGTGCCGTACTCCCGGGGCCGCCGCGGCCGTGCTGTGCGCCGCGCCCGCCGTCCTCGCCCCGCACGTCCGATACCGACTCCTGCTCGGGTGCGCTCGACACAGGGCAGCCTCCCGCGGCTCGGGCTCGGTCGGACGGGCCCGCGCGGCGTCCCGGCCGCACACCCGGCCCGTCCTCCCCTGGGTTCTTCCCGCAACGGGCCGCCGCCTCACGTTTCCTCCGCGCCGGGGGCCTCGTTGATCTGTCCGTGACCTATCGCGGCGTGACATATCGGGACATGGGGCGGCGGATTCTCGTACGGCGGCCTTCCGGCCGTACCCCCACCGTGCCGGCGCCTTCGGTACGGCGTACGGCAGGGGCCCGGCCGACCCGCGGCGGCCGGGCGCCGTCCCCGGTGACGGCCGCGGCCCTGACCCTCGCCGTCCTGACGGCAGCGGCGGCGCTGGCCGGCTGCGGCCTCACCGACGTGGTGGCCGGGGGGAAACCGCGCTCTCCCGAGGAGGCGATCCGGGTGTCGCCGGACGACGGCACGAAGGACGTACGGCCCACCGACCGCGTCGTGGTGCGGGTGCCGGACGGGCGCCTGGAGCGGGTCGCGGTCAGCCGTATCGAGGACGACGGGAGCAGCCCCGTGCCGGGCCGGATCGCCCCGGACGGTCTGAGCTGGCGCCCGTCCGGGCACGCCCGCCTGGTACCGGCCGCCCGGTACACGGTGGACGCGGTGGCGCTGGACGGGCACGGCCGCCGGTCCGCCCGCCACACCACCTTCACCACGTACGTGCCCCCGCACCGCCTCGTGGGCTTCTTCACGCCCGAGCACGGCGCCACCGTCGGCACCGGCATGATCGTCTCGCTGGAGTTCAACCGGCCGGTCGCCGACCGCGCGGCCGTCGAGCGCGCCGTCTCGGTCACCGCCCGGCCCGCCGCCGGGGTCACCGGGCACTGGTTCGGCGCCCGCCGCCTCGACTTCCGGCCGCGTACCCGCTGGCGGCCCGGCACGCAGGTCACGATGGACCTGCGGCTGCGCGGCGTACGGGCGGCGCCCGGCGTGCTCGGTACGCAGCGCAAGACGGTCCGCTTCAGGATCGGCCGGGATCAGACCAGCAGGGTTGACGCGGCGGCGCACACGATGACGGTGTGGCGCGGCCGACGGCGGCTGGCGACGCTCCCGGTGACCGCAGGAGGCCCCGGCAGCCCCACGTACAACGGGAAGATGGTGATCCTGGAACGGCACCCGGTGACCCGCATGGACGGGGACACGGTCGGCTTCGGCGCCGAGTACGACATCCCGGACGTGCCGCACGCCCTGCGCCTGACCACCTCGGGAACGTTCCTGCACGGCAACTACTGGGCGCCCCCGCGCACCTTCGGCGGGACCAACACCAGCCACGGCTGCGTCGGGCTGCGGGACATCCAGGGCGGCGGCCCCGACACCCCGGCCGGCTGGTTCTACGAACGGTCGCTGGTCGGCGACGTGGTGGAGGTCGTGAACTCCCGGGACCGCGAGGTCGCGCCCGACAACGGGCTCGGTGGCTGGAACATGCCGTGGCAGGAGTGGCGCGCGGGCTCCGCGCTGCCGTAGAGGCACAGAAGAACGGGGAGCGATCCGGCCGACTTCGGGGCGAACCGGACCCCCTTTCGTGCCATCCCGCCTCACGCCTACCACTTGAGGCCGAACGGTGACATCGCCGGGTGAAGCCACTGTCGGTGCGGTGTGGTTACCTATCGGCTGAGCGTGCGTGGGTAGATAGACGCGTACGGGGGATTGCGGGCCGGGCGAGGGAAAAAGGGGCCAGTCGTGAACGTGCAGCAGGGTCAGCCGGTGACGGGGGCGCGACGGGCGGGGCCGCGCCGGAGCGGCGGGGTGCTCGCGCTGCTGCTGGCGGCGCTGCTGATACTGGTCACCGCCTGCGGAGGCGGGGACGAGGGCAAGGGCGGCGGGACCGACCCGGAGAAGCAGCCCTCCCAGGCCAACGTGACGATCACGCCCAAGGACGGCGCCAAGGACGTGGCCACCGACGGCGGCCTGAAGGTCAGCGCCTCGCGGGGCCGGCTGACCTCGGTCAAGGTCGTGGACGACAAGGGCGCCCCGGTCGCGGGCAAGCTGAGCGGCGGCTCGGTCTGGCAGCCCACCGGCAAGCTGCGCGCTGCCACGACGTACAAGGTCGACGCCGTCGCGGTCGACGACCAGCTGCGCGAGTCGGCCCGGCACGCGACGTTCACCACCCTGGTGCCCAAGAACACCTTCGTCGGCCGGTACGTCCCGGAGGACGGCCAGACCGTCGGCGTCGGCATGCCGGTCTCCGTCAACTTCACCCGGGGGATAACCGACCCGGAGCGGATCGAGCAGGCGATCAAGGTCACGGCCGAGCCCGCGGTGCCGATCGCGAGCCACTGGTTCGGCAACGACCGCCTCGACTTCCGCCCGGAGAAGTACTGGAAGCCCGGCACCAAGGTCACGCTCAGCATGGACCTCAAGGGCGTCGAGGGCCGGCCCGGCGTCTACGGCACCCAGACCAAGCGCATATCCTTCACGATCGGCCGCAGCCAGATCAGCACGGTCGACGTCAAGGCGAAGGAGATGTCCGTCGTCCGCGACGGCAAGAAGATCAAGACGATCCCCGTCACCGCGGGCGGGCCGGGCACCGAGACGTACAACGGCCAGATGGTGATCAGCGAGAAGCACGAGGTCACCCGCATGAACGGGGAGACCGTCGGCTTCGGCGGCGAATACGACATCGCCGATGTGCCGCACGCGATGCGCCTGTCCACCTCCGGCACGTTCATCCACGGCAACTACTGGTCGGGACGCTCGACGTTCGGCTCCCGCAACGCCAGCCACGGCTGCGTCGGCCTCTTCGACCAGCGCGGCGGCGGCGACAGCTCGACCCCGGCCGCCTGGTTCTATGCCAACTCCCTCATCGGCGACGTGGTCACGGTCGAGAACTCCCACGACGAGACGATCGCCCCGGACAACGGCCTGAACGTATGGAACATGTCCTGGGACAAGTGGCGGTCCGGCCGGTAGGGCCGGGTGCGGGGCGGGCGGCCGGTGCCTTGACCGAAGGGCGCCGGTCCGCGCCGCGTTAACGCGGACTAACCTGCCCCCATGACTGTGAACTTCGAGGTCGCCGAGGGCGTCGGCACCATCCGCCTGGACCGCCCGCCGATGAACGCACTGGACGTCGCCACCCAGGACCGGCTGCGCGAGCTGGCCGAGGAGGCCACCCGGCGCGACGATGTGCGCGCCGTCGTCGTCTGGGGCGGCGAGAAGGTGTTCGCCGCCGGTGCGGACATCAAGGAAATGCAGAACATGGACCACGCGGCCATGGTCCAGCGCTCCAAGGCCCTGCAGGACTCCTTCACCGCCATCGCGCGCATCCCCAAGCCGGTGGTCGCCGCCGTCACCGGGTACGCGCTCGGCGGCGGCTGCGAGCTGGCGCTGTGCGCCGACTTCCGGATCGCCGCCGACAACGCCAAGCTGGGCCAGCCGGAGATCCTGCTCGGCCTGATCCCGGGCGCGGGCGGCACCCAGCGGCTGGCCCGGCTCATCGGCCCGTCCAAGGCCAAGGACCTGATCTTCACCGGCCGCCAGGTGCGCGCCGACGAGGCGCTGGCCATCGGTCTGGTGGACCGTGTCGTGCCCGCCGCCGAGGTCTACGAGCAGGCGCACGCCTGGGCGGCCCGGCTCGCGGCCGGTCCCGCCATCGCGCTGCGGGCCGCCAAGGAGGCCGTCGACGCGGGCCTGGAGACCGATATCGACAACGGTCTGACGATCGAACGCACCTGGTTCGCCGGCCTCTTCGCCACCGAGGACCGGGAGACCGGCATGCGCAGCTTCGTGGAGGAGGGGCCGGGCAAGGCCAAGTTCCGCTGACACTGCCGTTGTTGACGGGGCCCCTGAGGTTCGGCGCCGATGGCCGGTGCCTCGTGCGGGCGAATCGCGGGATGTGCCGCGACGCCCCGGAGGGGCCCCGTCCGCTGCCCGTTGATCGGGTAGGCACATCAGAACACCGCAGGTCAGCCGGGTTTCGGCCGCACCATCACTGCCGTAGGCATATGCCTGAGCAGCGTGCCGGATGCAGTGATTCCGGGCAGGGTATTCCATCGGTTCCGCCCCCGTGACGCGGCGGTAACAGCCATGATGGGGGCATGGCGGGCCTCGAAGGAACGGAGCAGCCGCGGCCGCGGAGCGGCACGGCCGCCGCACGCTGGGGACTTTCCGGAGGTCTCCCGGGTGTGGGCGCGCAGGGTGGCCCGCCCGACGAGGAGGGCCTCGCCGCCAAGGCACTGGAGTTGGTGGGCGACCCCACACTGGAAGAGGTACGGATGCCCTCCCGCCCCGAATCCGCCCTCACCGCGCGCCGGCTGACCCATTCCGTGCTCCTCGGACGGTGGTCCCTGTCGCCCCAACTGACCGAGCACGCGGTCCTGTTGGTCTCCGAACTGGTCGGCAACGCCGTACGGCACACCGGCGCGCGCACCTTCGGGCTGCGGATCCTGCGCCGCCGTGGCTGGATCCGTATAGAGGTGCGCGACCCCTCCCGCGGCCTGCCCTGCCTGATGCCCGTCCACGAGATGGACATCAGCGGCCGGGGCCTCTTCCTCGTGGACAAGCTCTCCGACCGGTGGGGCGTGGATCTGCTGCCGCGCGGCAAGACGACCTGGTTCGAGATGCGCGTCCTCGACCGCTGAGCTTTCGATGGTGCGCGTCCTCGACCGCTGACCCGCCGTGCCGGCCCGTTCCGGGGCGCGCGGTACGCCCAAACGCGACTGGGGCCCGCCCGCGGCGTACGCGGGGAAGGCCCCAGTGTCGACCGCCGCCGGGCGAAAGGGGTGTACCCGCGGGGTCTGGACGACCTGGCCCGGGTCAATGGGGGGTCGCTGCACCGACTATGGCAGGCCGGTCGCGACCTTGCCAAAGGTGCATTACGGACAGAGTGCGCCGAAACAACATCAATTGTGGGGCGATCCAAGGTGAGCTACGACACCAGCCTTGCATTTAGCGGTTAGGTAATCGATTCCCTCGATGGTTATGCGGCCAAGATCGTGGACTATGCAACCAGTTCCCGGACGGGGCGGACGGTCGGTCGCGGACGGGCGGCCCGGCGATCCGTAGGATGGGCGGCTCACGCCGAGGACACCGCCGGAACGCCGGACGGGCGTCCTCCGATGGCGTCCGGACGAGGAAGCGAAAGGAGACCAGGGCCATGGAACGCGTACGCCGCTCGGCCGTCGCGACCCTGCTCCTTCTGCTCGCCGTCACCTTCGGACCGCTGCTGTGCCGGGTGGGCGGCGTCGAGGCCGTACCGACGGCGCGCGCCGCCGTGCCGCAGGCCGCAGTGGCGCAGGCGGAGACGGCGCAGACCGAGGCCGCGGAGACCCAGGAGGCGCACGCCGCCGACCGGACCGCGACCCACTACGCCATGGCCCAGGCGCCCAAGAAGTGCTCCGGGCAGCACGCCCCCAGCCAGAACGAGTCGGCCCCGGTGCCCACCCCCAATCGTGGTGAGCCGCTGACACCCGCTGCCACCGGCCCGGCGCCGCTCACGGCCCACGCGCCCGCCTGCTTCGCGCTCGCCCGCCCGCCCACCGGAACGGCACCCGCCACCGATCACACCGCGCTCCTGCCCGTACTGCGGATGTAGGCCGCTGCCGCACGCACCGGCCCGACCCTTCCCACCCCAGTACGTCTGGAGCACCAGCATGCCCACTTCCGCCTCACCCACCCGCAAGATCGCCGCCATCGGCGCCGTGGTCGCCCTGGTGGTGGCGCTCGTCGCCATCGGCATCGCCGTCGGCAAGGCCGTCGAAGGCGGCTCGGACCGCACCGCGGACACCCCCGGGGCCGCCGCCTCCGTCTCCCCCCAGCAGGACGACGACCAGCAGAAGCTGTACGACCAGCTCGCGCGGCAGACCAGCCGGCGCACGGACGGCGACCCGCTCGCCGTCGGAAAGAAGGACGCCCCGGTCGTCCTGGTCGAGTACGCCGACTACCAGTGCTCCTTCTGCGGGCGCTTCACCCGCGAGACCCAGCCCGAGCTGATCAAGAAGTTCGTGGACGACGGCACCCTGCGCATCGAGTTCCGCAACTTCACCATCTACGGAGCCGACTCGGAGCGGGCCGCCCGCGCCTCCTGGGCCGCCGGGCAGCAGGGCAAGTTCTGGCAGATGCACGACGAGCTGTACGCCAAGACCAACAAGGGCAGCGCGCTCGCCGAGGACAAGCTCGTCGAGATGGCCCGCAAGAGCGGGGTGGCCGACCTCGACACGTTCCGCGCCGACCTCGACAGCCCGGCCGCCGCTGCCGCCCTGAAGAAGGACCAGGAGGAGGGCTACCAGCTCGGCGTCCAGTCCACGCCGTCCTTCCTCGTCAACGGCCGCCCCGTCGCGGGGGCTCAGCCCACCGCCGTGTTCGAGCAGGCGATCAGCCAGGCGGCCGAGCAGGCCAGGAAGTCCGGCGGCGCGGGCAAGCAGGGGGCCGGCAAGGCGGAGGAGCCGGCGAAGTGACGGACATCGGCTACCTCGCCGCCTTCCTGGGCGGCGCCCTCGCCCTGCTCAGCCCGTGCAGCGCCCTGCTGCTGCCCGCGTTCTTCGCGTACTCCCTGTCCAATCCCGGCCGACTGCTGGCCCGTACCGGCGTGTTCTACCTGGGCCTGGCCACCACGCTGGTCCCGCTCGGCGCGGCCAGCACGGCCGCCAGCCGGCTCTTCAACGGCCACCGGGACCTGCTCGTCGCCATCGGCGGCTGGGTGGTGATCGCGATGGGCGTCGCCCAGATCCTCGGCCTCGGCTTCGCCTTCAAACGCGCCCAGCAGGCGGCCGCCCGGATCACCCCGCGCTCGGCCGTGTCCACGTTCCTGCTGGGCTGCGTCTACGGCCTCGCGGGCTTCTGCGCCGGGCCGATCCTGGGCGCGGTGCTGACGGTCACCGCGGTCAGCGGCTCGCCGGTCTACGGCGCCTCCATGCTCGCCGTGTACGCGCTGGGCATGGCGCTTCCGTTGTTCGTGCTCGCGCTGCTCTGGGACCGTTTCTCGCTGGGCAGCCGGGGCTGGCTGCGCGGCCGCGAATTCAGCGTCGGAAAGCTGCGGCTGCACACCACCTCTTTGCTCTCCGGCCTCTTCTTCATCGGAATCGGCGTCCTGTTCCTCACCTTCAACGGAACCAGCGCGCTGCCCGGAATCCTCGACCCGGACTCGGAGGTCCGTGTCGAGCAATGGGCCACCCGGATCGGGAATTCGGTACCGGATTTCGTCCTCGTCGCCCTGGTCGCGCTCGTCGTCGCGGCGGTGCTGGGCCGTATCGCGCTGCGCCCGGAGAAGAAGCGGGAGGACTGAGGCGTACGGTCCCGACGCGGCCGGGTGACCGGCGGCGCGTACGGGGCCATCCGGCGCAGAGGCGGTCCGGCATCCCACGCACCCCGCGGGATGTCGGACCGCCCGAACGCTTTCCGGGCGCTATTTTCACCGCCCATGGACACCCTCGTCTTCGCCGGCCTGCTGGTCGCGCTCCTGGCGGTCGTCGGCAACAAGGGCCGGGCCGTGGTGCTCGGATGGTGGTGGCTGATACTGGCCGCGACCCTCGCCCTGCTGGCCCATCACATCACCAGCAGTCTTGCGCTGACTCTGCATTACTGAGCCGGGGAATTCCGCCCCGCTTCTCGCCGCTTCCGACGCCCGGAGTTGCCGGTTTCCATGAACGCACCCACCTACGCCGAACTGGAACCGGGGCCGCCCGCCGTCGTGGCCCGCGGGCAGTACTGGTTCGCCTGCCTTTTCGTCATCGGCTGGACCGGCGTCGTCTGCGGCGGCCTCTTCTACCAGTTCGTACGGTGGGAATACCCCTGCCCGCTCTGCGTGATCCAGCGGATGTTCATGATGCTGGCCTTCCTGGGGCCCGCGTACATCGTCCGGCAGGGCCTGAACGGCACGGTCGCGCGCCGCGACTGCCTGATGGGCTGGGGCCTGGCCCTGGTCGGCTGCATCGCCGGGTCCTTCGCGGCATGGCGGCAGACCATGCTGCACATCCTGCCCGGCGACAAGGGCTACGGCAGCGAACTGCTCGGCCTGCACCTCTACGTCTGGGCGTGGGTGCTCTTCCAGGCGTCCGTGGTCGCCATCGGCGTCGTCATGGCCTTCGCGCACAGCACGGCGGCCGACCGCCAGGTGCCGGCGTCCGGTCCGTACCGGGCCGTCGGGCGGTTCGCCCTGGCCTTCGCGGCCCTGGTCGTCGCCGTGAACGTCGTCGCGGTCTTCCTCGAAGAGGGCTTCCACTGGTTCCTGCCGGACAACCCGATCCGCTACGAGTTCTTCTACGACCTCGACTTCCTGGGCTAGGGCGGGATCGGGGCAGGTCCAGGGCTGGTTCAGGGCGTGCGGGGGCGGCGCCGGGCACCGCCCCCGCATCGGCCGTACCGGCACGCCTCCGCTATGCGCTGCGCCGCAGGGCGTGCTCCTGCCGGTCCCAGTGGTAGGGCTGGTGCGGCTTGGCGTCCGCGCGGCGACGGCGGTCGTTGCACAGCAGGCACTTGCCGTACCCCGGAGGCAGCGGGTCCTCCGGGTCGCCGTACAGCGGGTCGACGGCGCCGTGCGGATGTATGGCGCAGCCGGTCGGGCCGGTCAGCGTGCTGAGCGAGCTGGCGGCGGTCAGCGCCTGCCGTAGGACGTCGACAAGCTGGTCGGCGTCCCGCCGGGTGGGCGCCGCCTGGAGGGAGGAGGCGATGTCGGATGCGGTCGTCAGCGCGGTCTGGAGTTCGCGCAGGTCTGCGTAACCCATGCTCCGGAGCGTAGGGGTACCCACTGACAGTCGATCTTCCGATCGCATTTCACGGCTTCGCATGCCCCATCCATGCCCGCCTCCGGCCACGAATGCGCACACCTTTGGCGACCATCCCCTTGCCGGAGCATGACAGACGTCACATCCGGACCGGACGTCACGCCTGGACCGGACGACACACCCGGACCGGACACAAAGACGGTGTGGGCCGCTCGGCGGAGCGGCCCACACCGTACGGGAGATGGCCGGGGTCGCGGCCGGAGCCGCTCAGGGAGCGATCGGCAGCTCGCGCTTGTGCGCCGTGGCGTGGTAGCGGCGGACGATCGCCTCGTACGTCTTCTCGCCGACCGGCTTGCCCTCCAGGAAGTCGTCGATCTGGTCGTACGTGACGCCGAGGGCCTCCTCGTCCGGCTTGCCCGGGTCCAGCGTCTCCAGGTCGGCGGTCGGCACCTTCCAGACCAGCGCGGCCGGGGCGCCCAGCGCCTCCGCGACGGCCCGGACCCGGCGCTTGGTCAGGCCGGTGAGCGGCACCACGTCCGCCGCGCCGTCGCCGTACTTGGTGAAGAAGCCGGAGACCGCCTCGGCCGCGTGGTCGGTGCCGACGACCAGGCCGTCCTGCGCGCCCGCGACCGCGTACTGCGCGATCATCCGCTGCCGCGCCTTGATGTTGCCCTGAACGAAGTCCTGGTGACGCTCGTCACGGAAGGTGATCCCGCCGGCCAGCGCCGCCTCCAGCGCGGCGTCGCTGGCCGGGCGGATGTCGACGGTCAGCAGCCGGTCGGCCTTGATGAACTCCAGCGCGAGCTGCGCGTCGTGCTCGTCGGCCTGGACGCCGTACGGCAGCCGCATCGCGTAGAACGTCGCCTCGTGCCCGGCGGCACGGGCCCGCTCCACCGCCAGCTGGCACAGCCGGCCGGCGGTGGTGGAGTCCACGCCGCCGCTGATGCCCAGGACCAGCGCGCGCAGGCCCGTGGTCGTCAGCCGCTCCGCGAGGAACGCCACCCGGCGTTCGATCTCCGCCTGGACGTCGAACGACGCGGACACCTGGAGGTCGCGGGCGATCTCCTGCTGCTGGGAGGTGGACGCCGGGTCGGTCACGGCTGCTCCTTCGGGCGAGGCGCGGTGCGCGCGGTGCTGGTGCGGACACCCAAGACTCTATGACGGAGCGGCCCACGTCTTCAGGGCGGCCCGGTCCTGGAAGTCGGCGACGTCCTTGTCCAGCGGCCGGCTCGTGTACTGGTGGAAGAGCCAGTCCGCCTTGATGCGCGGGTGCCCGGCCGAGACGTAGTCGGCGATCCACAGGCCGTCGCCGGCGTAGGACGTCGTGTCGTGGTTGAGCCAGAAGTCGCGGTTGCAGTAGAGGAGCACCCGGTGCGTGGGCCGCAGCCGCTTGACCTCTTTGAGGAACTGGTCCTTCTGCGCGTTGCTCGCGTAGGTGCCGCCGCCGGTGCGCTCCCAGTCCGCCGCCAGCAGGTCCCCTTCCACGGACGCGCACTTCTCGACGAAGTACTTGGCCTGGTCCGCGATGTTGCCCGGCCACAGGAAGTGGTAGAAGCCCACCACGCAGCCCGCCTTGCGGGCCTTGGCCGCCTGCGCCTCCTGGTGCGGGTTGATGTACGACCGGCCCTCCGTCGCCTTGATGATGACGAAGTCCAGACCGGTCGCCGAATACGAGGGGTTGTGCGAGCTGACGTCGACGCCGTGCAGCATGAGCGGCCTCCTGCCCGACCGAAAACGATCGATTACGATGCGTCACCTGGTGTTATCAGCAGTTCAGCATGTCCACGGCATTCCGCGCCAGGGGTTTGAAGCGAATTTCCGCTGATCAACGCGTTGTTGGTGCCGCCAAGGCCGCCCGTGACATTCTTCGATCAATGGTGACCGACTGTCATAACGGTAGTGATACATAGGTGTAGAAGCGCCGAATACGGGGGAGGGGCGACGCGGTCCGGCCAAGCGGGCGAAAGGGACCGGCCAGAGAACCGCCCGGGTTCGGCCAGACCGCCCACCGGCATGTTTCAGCCGCCCGCGCCCCGTCACCGGAAGCGCGCCCTCCCCGGTCCTTGACAGACTCATCGGATGAAGCACGTCGCACGCCCCGCCGAGGACGACCCCGCCGGCCCGCGCCCCCTGCCGACCGCCTCGGAACGGCCCGGCGTCTCCCGCCCCCTCCTCGTCTCCGCCGCCTGCGTCCTGCTCCTGGCCGCCACCGCCGCACTCCTCGCGGTGCACGACTGGGCCCCGCTCGGCCCGGAGCGGGCCGCCCACGCCTGGTCGGTGGCCCACCGCCCGGACGTGGCGGGCACGGCCGCTGCCGCGGTGACGGCCACCGGCTCCGGGCCCGTCCCGTACGCACTGGCTCTGCTCGCGGGCGTACTGGCCGGCCGGGACGCGCGCGAGCGGCTGCGCGCCGCCGCCACGGCCCTCGCCGTCCTCCTCCTGGGCCAAGCGGTCCGCTACGCCCTGATGGAACTCATCGCCCGCCCGCGCCCGTACGAGGCGGACTGGGCCGCCCGGGCCACCGGCCACTCCTTCCCCTCCGGCCACTCCACGACGTCCGTCCTGGTGGCCGGCCTCCTCGCCTGGGCCATGCTGGCCCGCCTCCACGGCGCCGCCGCCCGCCGCCTGGCCTGCGCCCTGCTCGCGGTCTGGGCCGTCACGGTCGGCGCCACCCGCGTCTACCTGGGCGTGCACTGGCCCGGCGACGTCCTCGCGGGCTGGCTCCTGGCCACGGCCTGGCTCTCCTGCACCCTGCACCTCGTGAGGCGAGGCACCCTGCCATTCCCACCCGCCTCCCCTCCCTCGGCCGCCCCCGAAGCCACACATTGACCCTTGAACGACCCACGGCCTCCCCACGTCTTCACCAAGCCGGGCATGGACCGGTGCGGGCGCGAGCAACACCCCCGTGAACTCCGGTCATCCGGTGGTGCCGGCGTGTGCACCGCCCGCACGAGGGAGGCCCTCCATGGAACGCCGGCACGACCACACCCCGCCCCGCTGCCCCGCCGCACCGCCCGCCGACCCGACCCCGTGCCAGGGCCCGCACGACGCGGTGACGATCGTCGACCGGCACGGCCACGAAGCCGCGGGCTGCGTCCACCACTGCGCCCGCCTGCTGGCCGGCCTGGAGGGCGCCCGCGTCCACCCGTTCGCCCCCGCGATCAGCGCCATGGACGTCTACCTGCGCGCCCGCGAACTCCCGCCGTTCGCCTGGGAGATAGGCAAGTAAACGATCTTGTCAGTGGCGGGCCCTAGGCTACGCCCATGACCAATCCGAACGGGGGCCCGAAAGCCGGAACCGCCCCACCCGGCGGGGGGCCGGGAGCTGAACCTGCCGCACATGGCGGGGCACCGGGAGCTGCGCGCTCCCTGCCCAGCAGGGGGCCGGAAGTCGAAGCCACCCCACCCGGCGGGGGACCGGGAGTCGAGCTCACCCCACCCGGCGAAGGACCGAAATCCGGAACTGCCCCACCCGGCGGGGGACCGGCAGCCGGAACCACCCCACCCAACACGGGCCCGAAAGCCGAACTCGCGTCACCCCCACCCCCACCAGCCGCCCAGCCGTACTACGCCCAGCACGCGACCGACCTGGCCGACCGGTACGAAAGCCTCGCCTTCGAAACCGTGCACCGGGGCTTCCTCCCCCTGCTGCCCCCATCCCCGGCCCGCATCGCCGACATCGGCGCGGGCACCGGCCGCGACGCCGCAGCGCTGGCCGCCCGGGGCCACACCGTCCTGGCCGTCGAGCCCGTCCCCGAACTACGCGCCCTGGCCCGCAGCCTGCACCCGTCCCCCTCGATCCACTGGCTGTCGGACGCCCTCCCCGACCTGCCCCGCCTCGACGGCGAAGCGGGCCGCCTCGACGCGATCCTCCTCTCCGCCGTCTGGATGCACCTGCCGGAACCGTCTCGCCCACCGGCCATGCGCCGCCTTCACGACCTCCTGGCCCCCGGCGGCCGCCTCTTCCTCACCTTGCGCCACGGCCCACCTCCCGAGGACCGGCAGATGTACGACATCCCCGCCCACGAAACGGTCGCCCTCGCCGCACAACATGGCCTCCGCCCCCTCCAGCACGCGAAGGACATCGACCACCTGGCCCGCGACCACGTGCACTGGAGCACCCTCACCTTCGAGAAGGACCACCCGTGACCACCGACGACTTCTACGCCACCGATCCGTCGGCCCGCGCTTCCTGGCAAAGAACTGACCCGCCTCGCCCGCCGCAACGAGGCGATCATGCGCTCGCCGGTGCCCCTCCGTACGACCCTGCGCCTGACACTGAAGAACGCGATGCCCGGCCGGCGAATATCCGACTGGCGCTCGTTCCTGCGGGAGGTGGGGAAGGTCTGCGCGTAAGGGCTGGGCGCGGCACGATGCATGTCTCGTTGGAGAGCAAGGGGCGGGCCTCCGTGCTCTCCCGGCCGAGGTGAAGGGGCCGGAACCGATCGTGGTCCGCCGGGTGGAGGTCGCCGACTCGGGTGTGGTCCCGGCCGACTGCCACACGTTGGGGACCGGTGTGCGGGGGATTGGGATGGTCCGAGGGTGCCTTCGGCCGTGAGGCGCGGACAGGAGGTGGCAGCATGCGCCCGGTCCGTGCTGTGGGAGCGCGGTGCATCGGCGAGGACGGTGACCGCGTCGTAGCCCTTGGGGCTACGAGGGAGACTGTCGCGCGGTGCAGACCTGCTGGCCGTGGCGCATTCCGTCGGCTATGTGGTGGGCGCGTCGAAGACCGCCGACGAGCAGAGGCCGGCAGGTCGAAGCTCGGCCCCTGCCGGTGACGGCGAGAGCGGGACCGCTGTTGTACTGCAGGCCGGGGCAGTCACGCCCCGAGCCGCCAACGCGTCCGCACGCCACGGCCTCCCGTGGATCCGGGGCCTCCCGGACCCCGCAGACCTCCGTACACGCTGCCGTCCGACGGCCTGGACACCATCGTTACCGGACCGCTCATCCGCCCGAGCACCGCCACCAAGGAGGCAGGCCGGCCGCGCGATACGCGTACCCCCGTGGGCGCCGCTCGCCCACGACCGGTCGGCGCCCCTCCCCGGAACTCCGAGCCCGCAGGGCTCTCAGCACTCGATGATGTTCACAGCCAGCCCGCCCCGAGCCGTCTCCTTGTACTTCACGCTCATGTCCGCGCCCGTGTCCTTCATCGTCTTGATGACCTTGTCGAGGGAGACGTGGTGGCGGCCGTCGCCGCGCAGGGACATGCGGGCGGCGGTGACGGCCTTGACGGCGGCCATGCCGTTGCGTTCGATGCAGGGGATCTGGACGAGGCCGCCCACCGGGTCGCAGGTCAGGCCGAGGTTGTGCTCCATGCCGATCTCGGCGGCGTTCTCGACCTGCTCGGGGGTGCCGCCGAGGACCTCGGCGAGGCCGCCGGCGGCCATGGAGCAGGCCGAGCCGACCTCGCCCTGGCAGCCGACCTCGGCGCCGGAGATGGAGGCGTTCTCCTTGAAGAGCATGCCGATGGCGGAGGCGGCCAGCAGGAAGCGGATCACGCCTTCCTCGTCGGCGCCGGGGACGAAGTTGATGTAGTAGTGCAGGACGGCGGGGATGATGCCGGCGGCGCCGTTGGTGGGGGCGGTGACGACCCGGCCGCCGGCCGCGTTCTCCTCGTTGACGGCCATGGCGTAGAGGGTGGTCCACTCCATCGCGTGGGCCTCGGGGCTGCCCTCGGCGCGCAGCGCGCGGGCGCCGTTGGCGGCGCGGCGGCGGACCTTCAGGCCGCCGGGCAGGATGCCCTCGCGGGACATGCCGCGGGACACGCACGACTGCATGACCTGCCAGATCTCCAGGAGACCGGCGCGGATCTCGTCCTCCGTGCGCCATGCCTTCTCGTTCTCCAGCATGAGGGAGGAGATGGACAGGCCGGTCTCGCGGGAGAGGCGCAGCAGTTCGTCGCCGGTGCGGAAGGGGTACTTCAGGACCGTGTCGTCGAGCTTGATGCGGTCCTCGCCGACGGCGTCCTCGTCCACCACGAAGCCGCCGCCGACGGAGTAGTAAGTCTTTTCCAGCAGGGGCGCGCCGGCCGCGTCGTACGCGAACAGGGTCATGCCGTTGGCGTGGTACGGCAGGGAGCGGCGGCGGTGCAGGATCAGCTCGGTCGACTCGTCGAAGTCGATCTCGTGGTCGCTGCCTATCTCCGCGCCGAGCAGCCGCAGCCGGCCGCTCTTGCGGATCCGCTCGACCTCGTCGTCGGCCGTCTCCACATCGACGGTGCGCGGGGAGTGCCCCTCCAGGCCGAGCAGGACGGCCTTGGGGGTGCCGTGGCCGTGGCCGGTGGCGCCGAGCGAGCCGAAGAGCTCGGCCCGTACCGCCGTCGTCTGCGCGAGCAGGCCGTCCTTCTTGAGGCGCCCGACGAACATGCGGGCGGCGCGCATCGGGCCGACCGTGTGGGAGCTGGACGGGCCGATGCCGATGGAGAAGAGGTCGAAGACGGAGATGGCCACGGTGGCGGACTCCCTTGTCTGCTCGTGGTGGACGGTGGAGCAAGTAGAGATAAGGGGCGGACGAAACGGAAGGTACGTTTCTGCGCCGACTGTCGAGCCTAACCCGGACGGCGGACAGACTCTCAGACGGAGGCCGTCGGACGGCTGTCCTCCGGGGCAACTACGGAAGACGCAGGGGAGGCGGTCCGGCCGTCGAGCACCGGTCCGGAACCGGCCGGGCCGTCGGGTTCCGGCCCGGAACTCGTCAGGCCCACCCGGTGGGCGTGCACCCCGGCCCGTACGGCCCAGAAGTAGAAGGCGACGGCGGAGAGCGCCACCAGCGCGATGTCCACGCCGCCGGGCAGCACGCCGTGGCCGCCGAAGTCCCGGCTGCCCAGCGCGGACAGTACGGACATCCAGGCCAGGAAGCCGACGAGCCACCACGCGGGCGCGAACTGCCGGCGCAGCCCGGTCACGCCGCGGCGCCGCAGCACCACCGCCGCCACCGGCGCGGCCACCACGGTCAGCAGCGCGACCTTGCCGGTGTCCGGCCACTTCGACCAGTACAGCGCGCAGGCCGCGAAGGCGAAGGTCAGCGGGGCGAGAACGCCCGCCGCCGGCAGCCGGAACGGGCGCGGCAGGTCCGGCCGGGTGCGGCGGAAGACGCCCACCGCGATCGGGCCGATGAGATACGAGATGACCATGGCGGCCGAGATCACACTGGCCAGCGCGTGCCAGCTGTGGCCGACGGTGACCAGCAGCAGCACCGAGAAGCCGAGGTTCAGCCACATCGCGGGGCGGGCGGTCCCGTACCGGGGGTGCACGGTGGCCAGCTTCCGGGGGAAGAAGCCGGTCTCGGCGAGGTTCTGGACCATGTACGCGGCCGACGCGACGTTGGCGATGTTGGAGCCGGCCGGCGAGATGAAGGCGCCGAACTGGAGCAGCGTGACGACCCAGTGCAGCATCAGGACCTTGGCCAGGTCGGCGAAGGGCGAGCTGAAGTCCACGCCGTGCCAGCCGCCGCCCTGCGCCAGCTGCTCCGGCGGTACGGCGCCGAGGAACGCGGTCTGGAGGGCGAGGTAGATCACCAGGCCCAGCGTGAGCGCGCCGACCAGCGCGACGGGGATCGCCCGGCCGGGGTTCTTGGCGGCCCCGCCGAGGTTGATCACGGCCTGGAAGCCGTTGAAGGCGAAGACCACGCCGCAGGTGGTCACGGCGGTCAGCACGGCCGGCCAGCCGTACGGGGCGAAGCCGCCGTGCGCGGTGAAGTTCGAGGTGTGGAAGCCGGAGGCGATCAGCGCGGCGACCGCGATGACCGGGATGGCGAACTTCACCAGGGTCAGCACGGTGTTCGCGCGGGCCAGCAGCTGGACCGACCAGTAGCAGGTCAGCCACAGCGCGAAGGTCAGCAGCAGCGCCACGCCCATGCCCGTGGCCGTCAGGTGTCCGTTGGCCGGGTCGACCAGGTCACGGGCCCACGCGTAGCTCCAGGACGCCATGTACTGGGTGGCGGCGATGGACTCGATGGGGATCAGCGAGGCGGTCGCGATCCACACCGCCCAGCCGGTGAGGAAGCCGAGCACGGGCCCGTGCGAGAGGTGGCCGTAGCGGGCCATGCCGCCGGGAATCGGGTACGCGGAGCCGACCTCCGCGTAGCACATCGCGATCATGCCGATGAAGACCGCGCCGATGACCCAGGCCACCAGCGCCGCGGGCCCGGCCACCTGGGCGGCCGCGCCGGCCCCGAAGAGCCACCCGGAGCCGAAGATCGAGCCGATGCCGATCATGATGAGGGCGAAGAGGCCCATCCCCGTGCGGTTGCCCGCGGTCATGTCCATTGCCGTGCGTGTTCCGTCCTGCTGTGGCGCAAAGGGCCCGGCTGCCGATGTGCGAAGGGCCCGGCCCTGCTGTGGTGCGAAGGGCCCCGCGCCATTGAGGGGCCGGTCTCAGCCTATGTGGCGCGAAATCACCGTAAGGGGGACGGAAAAGCCGTACGCCCGGGATCAACGCCCCAGGACGTACGGCCTGTTCACCCCGTGGACACCGGCTCGGCGGCTCCCCGCGGGGTGTACTTCATGAAACACGTCACACAGCCGCGTACCGCAGCCGCATCACACAGCTACGTACCGCAGCCGTGCCACACGGCCGCGGCGGACGCGCCACGGAGGCGCCCCGCCGCGCACCGCATGACGTGTGTCACAGCGACGGGTACAGCGGGTGCTTCGCCGCCAGCGTGGTCACCCGGGCCTTGAGCGCCTCGGCGTCGTACGACGGCTTCAGCGCCTCGGCGATGATGTCGGCGACCTCGCGGAAGTCCTCCGCCTGGAAGCCGCGGGTGGCCAGCGCCGGGGTGCCGATCCGCAGGCCCGAGGTGACCATCGGGGGGCGCGGGTCGTTCGGCACGGCGTTGCGGTTGACCGTGATGCCGACCTCGTGGAGGCGGTCCTCGGCCTGCTGGCCGTCCAGCTCGCTGTCGCGCAGGTCCACCAGGACCAGGTGCACATCGGTGCCGCCGGACAGCACCGAGACGCCCGCCTCGGTCACGTCGGACTGCGTCAGGCGCTCGGCGAGAATGCGGGCGCCGTCCAGCGTGCGCTGCTGGCGCTCCTTGAACTCCTCGCTCGCCGCGACCTTGAAGGACACCGCCTTCGCCGCGATCACGTGCTCCAGCGGGCCGCCCTGCTGACCCGGGAAGACCGCCGAGTTGATCTTCTTGGCGAGCTCCTGGGTGGACAGGATCACACCGCCGCGCGGACCGCCGAGGGTCTTGTGCGTGGTGGTGGTCACGACGTGGGCGTGCGGCACGGGGTTCGGGTGCAGCCCGGCCGCGACCAGGCCGGCGAAGTGCGCCATGTCGACCATCAGGTACGCGCCGACCTCGTCGGCGATCCGGCGGAACGCCGCGAAGTCCAGCCGGCGCGGGTACGCCGACCAGCCGGCCACGATCAGCTGCGGACGGGTCTCCTTGGCCAGCCGCTCGACCTCGGCCATGTCGACCTGGCCGCTCTCGGCGTCCACGTGGTAGGGCACCACGTTGTAGAGCTTGCCGGAGAAGTTGATCTTCATGCCGTGGGTCAGGTGCCCGCCGTGCGCGAGGTTCAGACCCATGATCGTGTCGCCCGGCTTGAGCAGCGCGAACATCGCGGCGGCGTTGGCCTGCGCGCCGGAGTGCGGCTGCACGTTGGCGGCCTCGGCGCCGAAGAGCGCCTTGATGCGGTCGATGGCGATCCGCTCGACGACGTCGACGTGCTCGCAGCCGCCGTAGTAGCGGCGGCCCGGGTAGCCCTCGGCGTACTTGTTGGTGAGGACCGAGCCCTGGGCCTCCATGACGGCGGCCGGGGCGAAGTTCTCCGACGCGATCATTTCGAGGGTGGACTGCTGACGGTGGAGCTCGGCGTCGACGGCGGCGGCGATGTCCGGGTCGAGCTCGTGGAGGGAGCTGTTCAGAAGCGACATGACTCTTCCTGGGGTTCGCGGGGCGCACGGCCCCGCCAGGCGGCGGGTGGGCGGGTCAGCCGGTGAAGGCGGTGTACTCGTCGGCCGAGAGCAGGTCGTCCGGCTCGCCGCTGACCTTCACCTTGAACAGCCAGCCGCCCTCGAAGGGGGCGGTGTTCACCAGCGAGGGGTCGGTGACGACGTCCTCGTTGATCTCCGTGACCTCGCCGTCGACGGGGGAGTAGAGATCGCTGACGGACTTGGTCGACTCCAGCTCACCGCAGGTCTCGCCCGCCGTGACCGTGGCACCGACCTCAGGGAGCTGCACGAAGACGACGTCGCCGAGCGCGTTGGCGGCGTGCTCGGTGATGCCGATCGTCGAGACGCCCTCCTCGGCGGCCGACAGCCACTCGTGCTCCTTGCTGTAGCGCAGCTGCTGGGGGTTGTTCATGTCTTGATTCTCCTGGATGCGGTGGCGTGCTCGGTGCAGGGGTCTTGACAGATGAGACGGAGGCCCGACTGAGACGGGGGTACGCCCGTCACTTCTGGCGCTTGTAGAAGGGCAGCGCCACGACCTCGTACGGCTCATGGGTGCCACGGATGTCCACCGCCACACCGGCGGTGCCGGGCGCGGCGTGCGCGGCGTCCACGTACGCCATGGCGACGGGCTTGCCCAGGGTGGGGGAGGGCGCGCCGGAGGTGACCGCGCCGATCACGGAGCCGTCCGGGCCCACGACCGGGTACCCGGCGCGCGGCACGCGGCGGCCCTCGGCGATCAGCCCGACCAGCTTGCGCGGCGGGCTGGCCTCGGCCCGGTCCCGGGCCGCCTCCAGCGCGGCGCGGCCCACGAAGTCGCCGCCGTTCGTCGTCTTCTCGAACTTCACGACCCGGCCCAGGCCCGCGTCGAACGGGGTGGTGTCCGTGGTCAGCTCGTGCCCGTACAGCGGCATGCCCGCCTCCAGGCGCAGGGTGTCCCGGCAGGACAGGCCGCAGGGCACCAGGCCCGCGTCCTTGCCGGCGGTGGTCAGCGCCTCCCAGAGGGCGGGCGCGTCGGCCGGGCGGACGAACAGCTCGAAGCCGTCCTCGCCGGTGTAGCCCGTACGGGCGATCAGCGCCTGCACGCCCGCGACGGTGCCGGGCAGCCCGGCGTAGTACTTCAGGCCGTCCAGGTCGGCGTCGGTCAACGACTTCAGGATGCCGGGGGACTCCGGGCCCTGGACGGCGAGCAGCGCGTACGCGTCCCGGTCGTCGCGCACCTCGGCGTCGAAGCCGTCCGCCCGCTCGGTGAGGGCGTCCAGGACGACCTGGGCGTTGGCGGCGTTGGCGACGACCATGTACTCCGTCTCGGCCAGGCGGTAGACGATCAGGTCGTCCAGGATGCCGCCCTCGGCATTGCAGATCATGGTGTAGCGGGCGCGGCCGACGGCCACCCCGCCGATGTTGCCGACCAGCGCGAAGTCCAGCAGGTCGGCGGCGCGCGGTCCGGAGACGGTGATCTCGCCCATGTGGGAGAGGTCGAAGAGACCGGCGCGGGTCCGCACGGCGACGTGCTCGTCACGCTCGCTGCCGTAGCGCAGCGGCATGTCCCAGCCGGCGAAGTCGGTCATGGTCGCGCCGAGGGCGCGATGGATGGCGTCCAGCGCGGTCCGGCGGGGGGCTTGCGTCATGGTGATGGCTCCCGGGCATGGGTGACAGGACGGTCTCCCCATCTGTCATCGGAACCTGAGAGGTTCACCGGAAGGCCCTCGCCGGCCCCGGTTTGCACCTTGGGTGGAGCCACACCACGGCGGCCCGCTTTTCAGATCTGCCTCGCCCGCGCGGTATCGGGGCCTGAGAGATTCAAGGGAGGACTTGCTCCTTCGGCGCCCCGCCGTGGCGGCCGGGGACTCTCCCGCGCGGATTCAAGCGGCCGGTATGCAGTTGGCTGAGCGTGGCACCCGTACGGCGACGCGCGCGCCGAGGCGCGGTCCCGCACTGGGCGCGCACATCATCGCACGGGATCGCCGGATACAGGAGCCCTGGTCGCACCGGTGTTCGCGGGGGCGTCACGGCAGTGTCCCGGGACCGTACTGATCGTGGGATTCTCTTGAAGCGCATTACCTTTTCTTGACACTCTGCGGGTAAGGGGCTGCGTCCCGGCCGGGGACGAACCACAGTCCCTCGGGGGACGACACCGGACCAGGAGGGGATCACGGTGCACAGGCAGGCCGCACTCGCGACAAGTACGGGAGGCGTGCCCCCGGGCTGTGTGCCGGAAGCGACGGGAGTGGTCCCGGGGTCCCGGCGGCTGCCGCTCGGGGTGGTACGGCCCGGCCGGGCGCGGGGCGCGGCGGTGGAGGTCGTCGACCTCAGGGACGGGCACGCTCCGTGCGAGGTGGCCGAGCTGCACTTCGCGGCGGGCGACGTCGTGGTGGTCTCCGGCCTGCCGGGCAGCGGCAAGAGCACGCTCATGCTCCGGGTGGTGCCCGCCGCCGACGAGCAGGGCGCCGCCGTGCACCGCGTCGACTCCCAGGACGTACGGGAGCGCTGGGAAAGCGGCAGGCTGCGCCGGCTGCCGTACGCGCTCTACCGGCCGCTGGTCCGCGCCTCCCACTACCTCGGGCTGCGGCGGGCCCTGCGCTCCGGCGGCAGCGTGGTGGTGCACGACTGCGGCACGCTCGCGTGGGTACGCCGCTGGCTCGCGCGCGAGGCCCGGCGGGGCGGGCGCGGGCTGCACCTGATGCTGCTGGATGTGCCGCCCGAGGTCGCGCTCTCCGGGCAGCGCTCGCGCGGGCGCGGTGTCTCCGGCTACGCCTTCGCCCGGCACCGGCGCGCAGTGCGCCGCCTGGCCGCCCGCGCCCGCGCGGCCCGGCTCCCCGCGGGCTTCACCTCGGCCGTCCTGCTGGACCGCCCGGCGGCGGGCGCCCTGCGCCGGATCGGCTTCGAGTGAGCGCCGTGCCGAATTTCTGACGGTGCGCCCGATTTCTGAAGGCGCGCACGGCCTACGCCTGACGGGCCGTACGGAACCTTCCGTACGGCCCGTCAGGACCGGTCCTAGCTGTGGCGTATCTCCCGCATCTGCGCCTCCTCCGGACGCTGGTTGCCGGGCCGATTCAGAGACCCAGGGCCTTGATGAGCACCGTAGGCAGCGTCAGCACCGAGTTGAGCAGCGAGCCGGCGCCCTGCTGCTGGGGGGCCTCCGCGGGCTGCTGCCGAGGCGCTTCCGCGGCGGGCTGCTGCGCGTCGGCCGGCTGCTGCTGCGTGTCGGCGGGACGCTGCTCCCCGTCGGCGGGCTGCTGCTTCGGTGCCTGGGCGGCGGGCGGCTGCGGGTCGCTGGTCGGCGCCTTCGGCTGGGCGGCGGGCTGCTCGTCCGTCTCGTACTCGTCGGCCGGCTGCCGGCCCGACGGCTGGGGGACCGGCCGGTTGGCGGGCTGCGCGGCGGGCCCGTCGGCCGGCTGCTGCCGCAGGTCGCCGACCACCTTGTCCACGCCCAGGATCTTGAAGATGTCCACGACCGACCTGGAGACCGACTCGGTCAGCTGCCCGGTCCTGCTCGCGGGGTCGGTGGGCTCCTCCGCCGACGGGGCCCGACGGCCGGTCAGCTCGTCGAGCTTCACCCGCAGATCCTGCGACACCAGCCCGAGCCGCACGGTGTCGGCGGACGTCGCACGGTCGGAGTCCTCGTTCAGGAGCTCCGCCAGCCGCTGGGCGTCGGCCAGGACCGAGTCCAGCCGGGTCCGCGCGGCCCTGACCTGCACGGAGTGGCCGCGGGCCTCGGCGGACTTCTCGGCCAGCTCGGTCGAGGCGTCCGCCAGCCGGCCGATGTCGTCGACGATGACGCTCTGGTTGCGCTCGTGGGACTTGGGGCCGTCCGACGCGCTCGCTGGGGCCGTGGCGCCGAGCGCGAGGGCGCCGGCGGCGGCCGCGCTGACGAGGGCGGGGACGGTCCGGTGCGTTGCCATCAGGAGACATGCCTTTCTGTAGGAACGGCAGGGCAAGATCACCCTGGAGCCACCTTCGGAGCGGTGTGCACGGTCCGCAACCGCTCGCGCGCGTTCGGTGGTCATCCGGACGCATCAGGCCGCCGCCCGCCTGGTGGCGTTAGGGTCTTCGACCGAGTAAGGCGCGGTGCGCGGTACGAAGCGGGTGGGTGGACATGGACTTTCCGGAGCAGGGCATACCGCAGCTGGGGTGGCCCGCCAACGAACTGGAGGAGGTGCTCGCCGCCTCGGTGGGCGCGCCCGGCGCGGGCGCCCGCATCGTCGAGGTGCTGGGGCGCAGCCGGATATGGGTGCCGCTGCCCAAGGGCGGCGGCCCGGAGAGCGCCGGGATGGGCCGGGCGGGCCTGGACCTGCCCACCGTCGAGATCGGCTCGGCCGCCTATGTACCGGTCTTCAGCTCCGAGCAGGAGTTCATGAGGGTGGCCGGGCCGAACCTGTCCTACACCGTCGCGCCGGCCGCCGAGTTCGCGCGCGGGCTGCCCCCGCTGATGGGCATCGCGGTCAACCCGGAGGGCACCGTCGGCGTGCCGCTGCCGCCGGACGCGGTGGCCGAACTGTGCCGCACCGACCGCCTCGAACACCCCGGCGCGCCCAGCGGCGCCCGGGTCCGGCTGTTCGAGCCGGACTGGCAGGAGGAGCCGGTGGACTTCCTGGCCGCGGCCGGGCTGGAGTTCTCGGCTGCGGGCTTCGTCGTCACCGCCCGCCGCGCGCTGGCCAGCGTCGAGGGGGACGCGCCCGCGCTGTTCGTCGGCGTCCAGGTGGACGCCGCGGCCGTCGCGCCGCACGATCCGGCCGTACGGGACGCCGTGACCGGGGCGCTCGGCCGGGCCCTCGGCGGGACACCGCTGACGTGGCCCGTGCAACTGGTCATGCTGGACCTCGCGCAGGGCGATCCGGTCGCCGACTGGATGCTGGAGCGGGTCCGCCCCTTCTACTCGCGATAGCACGCGTAGCGGCCGTGTCCGCGCCGCGGGCGGCCCGTCCGCCGCCCGCCCCGGCCGGGCCGTGTCCGGCGGACGCAAGCGGCGTGTGCTGATCCGACCGGCGTCCGGACGCAGGCTCTAAGCTGTTGGTGCAACCGGCAGGCGTACCCCACGTGCCTGCCGACAGAAGGGACGGACCACGTGAGCGCGGGTGCGCATCAGGGAGCGGCTGCCGGGCAGGTCGAGCAGATGCTGCAGCAGGTCTCGCCCGGCCGGTACGACGCCTACGAGGCGCTGCTGCAGGCGCTCGCCGCCGGCCAGGTCTGGATGCTGCTCTGGCACGGCCAGCCGGGTTCGCCCGATGCGCAGTACGGCAACATGGAGGTCGACGGACTCGGCTACGCGCCGTGCGTGACCTCCGCCCCCGAGCTCGCCGCCAGCGGCTGGAACCGCGCCCACGAGGTCGTCTACGGCCGCGACATCGCGGCCACCCTCTTCCCGGACCGCTGGGGCCTGTGGCTGAACCCGCACGCCCCCGGCGGCGGTGTCGGCATCCCGTGGTTGGACCTGCGGCGTATCGCGGGCGGCCTGGACCGGCTGCCGGCCGGGCCGCTGCGGATCTCGGAACCGGCCATCGAGATCCCGCAGTTCTACGCCCTGCTGGGGCAGAACGCGCACCGCACGCCCGCCGTGCGCTCGCTGCGCCGGGCCTGGGTGCAGCCCGCCCTCGGCGCCCCGTACCTGGCCATCGGCCTCGACCTGTACGACACGGGCCAACCGGCCGTGGATTCGGTGCGGTTGATGATCCAGCAGTCCATCGGCGCGGTGCCGGAGGGACTGCCCGTCTCGACGGTCGCGATGAACGACGAGTACGACCCGGTCGGCATGTGGATGCGGGCCAACGCGCGGCCGTTCTTCGACCGGGACGCCTACGCGGCGGGCCCGGCACCCGCCCCGGCCCCGGCCCCCGCGTACGGCTACGGCTACCCGCGCCCGTACTGACCCCGGCGCACCGCCCCGGGCGTACCCCTCCCGCCGTACGCCCCGCTTCCCACCGGCCCCGCCCGTCCCGGTCCGGCCGGTTCCTCCTGCCTTCCGCCGGTGGCGTCCGGCTCCTGCCGGTTCCTCCCGGCCCGAAATGGCCTGCCCCGTCCGGTAGTTGGCCTCCGGTCCGGATCGCGCGCCCCGCTCAGTCGCGGCAGATGTCCGTATAACGGAAATCCGTGGTTCACATCACAGTTGCGCATCCATTCCCGGTCAGGGCTGGTGAGTGATCGCGAGTCGGATGAAGACTCCCGCAGCAGAGGGCTTCGGTCCCCGTCGTACGCGAGTTCCATCCGCTCGTCAGTCGCGTGACCTTCCGCGACGTTCGCACCATCGGCAACACCTGCAACACCTGTTCCTGCAACGCCCGCACTACCTGCACCAGTTGCTCCAGTTGTTCCAGAGTTCTCCCAGTTGCTTCAGATGCACCACTTGCACCAGTGATGTGAACCAGGCCGCGCAACCGCGGCGCGCATGGGCCGGCGGCGCCGGCCGAGAGGGGTCAAAGGCACCGTGACCGCACCGATCGAGACCACCGGGGCGGCTGCCGAGGCGCAGCCGGAAGCGGTGCTGCAAGGCGTCGAGGGCAAGAAGATCGAGGGCCGCTCGCTCGGGCAGATCGCCTGGCTGCGGTTCAAGCGCGACAAGGTCGCGGTAGCGGGTGCCATCGTTGTCATCCTGCTGGTCCTCGTGGCCGCCCTCTCCCGGCCGATCCAGGGCTGGCTGGGTCTGGACCCCAACAGCCCCAACCGGGACCTCATCGACCCCAACACCACCCTGCCCAAGGGCGACTTCGGCGGCATGAGCTGGGACCACCCGTTTGGCGTCGACCCCAAGTTCGGCCGCGACCTGTTCGCGCGGGTGCTGGAGGGCTCCTGGGTCTCGCTGATCGTGGCGTTCGGCGCCACGCTGCTGTCGGTGGCCATCGGCACCGTGCTCGGCGTGGTGGCCGGCTTCTACCGGGGCCGGGTGGACGCGCTGATCAGCCGGCTGATGGACGTCTTCCTGGCCTTTCCGCTACTGCTGTTCGCCATCGCCATCTCCGCCTCGCTCCAGGGCGGCGCCTTCGGGCTCGAAGGGCTGCCGCTGCACATCTCGGTCCTGATCTTCGTGATCGGTTTCTTCAACTGGCCCTACATGGGCCGGATCGTGCGGGCCCAGACGCTGTCGCTGCGCGAGCGGGAGTTCGTGGACGCCGCCCGCGGCATGGGCGCCCGCGGCCCGTTCATCCTCTTCCGGGAGCTGCTGCCGAACCTGGTGGGTCCGATCATCGTCTACTCGACGCTGCTGATCCCCTCCAACATCCTCTTCGAGGCGGCGCTGAGCTTCCTGGGCGTCGGCATCCAGCCGCCCCAGGCGTCCTGGGGCGGCATGCTCAACCAGGCGGTCAAGTACTACGAGGTCGACCCCCAGTACATGATCGTCCCCGGTCTCGCGATCTTCATCACCGTGCTGGCGTTCAACCTCCTCGGTGACGGCCTCAGGGACGCGCTCGACCCGCGCAGCCGCTGACCCGGCCGGGCGCGTCCGCCCGGCAGGCCCCACCCAAGTTTCCGACCAACGAAGGGGAAACCGACCATTATGCGAAGGTCAGTCCCGGTCGCGGCGATCGCGGCCCTCACCAGTGCGGGCCTCCTGCTGTCCGGCTGCAGCGGCAAGAGCTCGGGCGGTGGCTCCTCGGAGGCGAACGCCGCCACCAAGGGCATCGTCAACGCCTCGGACGAGAAGGGCGGCACGCTCACCTACGCGATGAGCGACGCACCCGAGTCCTACGACCCGGGCAACACGTACTACGCGTACGTCTGGAACTTCAGCCGCCTGTACGCGCGCCCGCTCACCACCTTCAAGCCGGGCCCGGGGCCCAAGGGCAACACGCTGACGCCCGACCTGGCGGAGTCGCTGGGCAAGGCCAGCGACGACAACAAGACCTGGACGTACAAGATCCGCAAGGGGCTCAAGTACTCCGACGGCAACCCGATCACGTCCAAGGACGTGAAGTACGCGGTGGAGCGCAGCAACTTCGCGCGCGACATCCTCTCGCTCGGCCCGAACTACTTCCAGACCTACCTCAAGGACAACGAGGGCGGCTACAAGGGCCCGTACAAGGACAAGAGCGAGGAGGGTCTGAAGTCCATCGAGACACCGGACGACCAGACCATCGTCTTCCACCTCAAGCAGCCGTTCGCCGAGTTCGACTACCTGGTCAGCGCCCCGCAGACGGCGCCGGTGCCGCGGGCCAAGGACAAGGGCGCGGACTACACCAAGAACATCGTCTCCTCCGGCAGTTACAAGTTCGACACCTACGAGGAGGGCAAGCAGGTCGTCCTCACCCGCAACCCGCACTGGTCGGCCGCGACCGACCCGCTGCGCAAGCAGCTGCCGGACAAGATCGTGCTGAAGATGAAGGTCGCCCAGTCCACGATCGACAAGGACCTGAAGGCGGGCAACACCCACATCGACATGGCGGGGCGCGGGGTGGACGCGCAGACCCAGGCCCAGCTGCTGACCGACTCGAAGGAGAAGGCCAACACCGACAACGCGCTCGGCCAGCGCCTGTCCTACGTGGCGATCAACTCCAAGGTCGCGCCGTTCGACAAGATCGAGTGCCGCAAGGCCGTGCAGTACGCGATCGACAAGAAGGCCGTGCAGACCGCGCTCGGCGGCCCGATCCGCGGTGAGATCGCCTCGACCGTGCTGCCCAGCGACCTCGCCGGGTACCAGAAGTTCGACCAGTACCCGCAGAAGTACAACGGTGAGAACCTCGACCTGACCGAGGCCAAGAAGCAGTGGCAGGCGTGCGGCGCCGGCAATGTGAGCACCGCCATCACCGCCCGCAGCGACCGCCAGGACGAGGTGGACGCGGCCACCGCGGTCGTCAACTCGCTGAAGAAGATCGGCATCAACGCCAAGATCCAGACCTACCCGAGCGGCAAGTACTTCTCGGACTACGCGGGCGTGCCGGAGTTCACCAAGAAGAACAACGTCGGTCTGATGATGATGCAGTGGGGCTCGGACTACCCGACCGGCTTCGGCTACCTGAACCAGATCGTCAACGGCAAGGCGATCCAGAAGTCCGGCAACTCCAACCTCTCCGAGCTGGACGACCCGACGATCAACAAGCTGCTCGACGAGGCCATCGCGACCAGCGACAAGGCGCAGCGGGAGAAGGACTACGCGGAGGTCGACAAGAAGACGATGGAGCAGTCCGTCATCGTCCCGCTGACCTACTTCAAGATCCTGCTGTACCGCTCGCCGAAGGCCACCAACCTGGTGTCCACCTCCGCCTACAGCGGTGAGTACGACTACCTCAACGTCGGCGTCAAGAAGTAGCAAGCCCGAAAGGCAGGTGAAGGCAAGGGCTTCCGCGGGCCGGCCGGGCCGGCCCGCGGTGCCGACGCCGCAGTCCCGTGTTCGCGTACATCATCCGCAGGTTGATCAGCGCCGTGATTCTGCTGCTGATCGTCAGCGCGGTCACCTTCGGCATCTTCTTCGTGCTGCCGAAGCTGGCCGGACAGACCGGCGACCAGCTGGCCGCGCAGTACATCGGAAAGGCCCCGTCGGCCGCGGACATCGCCGCGGTGAAGAAGAACCTCGGCTTGGACAAGCCGGTCTTCGTACAGTACTGGGACTTCCTCAAGGGCATCTTCGTCGGGATCGACTACAAGTTCGGTCCGGACGCCGCCACATGCAACGTGCCGTGCTTCGGCTACTCCTTCAAGACCCACCTGGAGGTCTGGCCGGAGATCCAGTCCCGGCTCCCGGTGACCATCTCGCTGGCCGCCGGCGCGGCCGTGGTGTGGCTGGTCTCCGGTGTCGCCACCGGTGTGCTCTCCGCGCTGCGCCCCGGGTCGGTCTTCGACCGGATGGCGATGGGCGTCGCGCTGGCCGGCGTCTCGCTGCCCATGTTCTTCACCGGCGCCCTGGCGCTGGCCCTGTTCACCTACCAGTGGCCGATCTTCGAGCGCAGCGACTACGTGCCGCTCTTCGAGGACCCGTTCCTGTGGGCGCAGACGCTGGTGCTGCCCTGGGTCACGCTGGCCTTCCTCTACTCCGCCCTCTATGCCCGCCTGACCAGAGCGAGCATGCTGGAGACGCTGAGCGAGGACTACATCCGTACCGCGCGCGCCAAGGGGCTGGGCGAGCGCAAGGTCGTGGTGCGCCACGGTCTGCGCGCGGCCCTCACCCCGATCGTCACGGTCTTCGGCATGGACGTCGGCCTGCTGCTCGGCGGCGCGCTGATCACCGAACAGGTCTTCTCCCTCAAGGGCGTCGGCGCGTTCGCCGTCGAGGCGATCAACGCCAACGACCTGCCGAACATCCTCGGCGTCACCTTGCTCGCCGCGTTCTTCATCGTCATTTGCAACCTGGTGGTGGACGTTCTGTACGCCGCCGTCGACCCGCGGGTGAGGCTGTCGTGACCGACTCCCCTGATTCCACCGCCGGCCACCGCGCCGGACCCTCCGCACCGGACACCACCACCGAGGGGCCGCCGTCCGCCGCCCCGTCCGACCTGACCAAGACCGGCGCCGCGGTCGGCGAACCGGCCCCGGCGGGAGCTAAGGCGCCCACGGCCTTCCTCGAAGTGCGCGACCTGAAGGTGCACTTCCCCACCGACGACGGCATCGTGAAGTCCGTGGACGGCCTGTCCTTCACCCTGGAGAAGGGCCGCACCCTCGGCATCGTCGGCGAGTCCGGTTCCGGCAAGTCCGTCACCTCGCTGGCGATCATGGGTCTGCACCGGGCCTCCCGGCAGCAGCGCAGCAAGGTGGACATGTCCGGCGAGATCTGGCTGGACGGCAAGGAGCTGGTCGGCGCCGACCCGGACGAGGTGCGCAGGCTGCGCGGCCGCGAGATGGCGATGATCTTCCAGGACCCGCTGTCCGCGCTGCACCCGTACTACACGGTCGGCAGCCAGATCGTGGAGGCGTACCGGGTCCACCACGCCGTGGACAAGAAGACCGCGCGCAAGCGGGCGGTCGAGATGCTGGACCGGGTCGGCATCCCGCAGCCCGACAAGCGGGTCGACGACCACCCGCACCAGTTCTCCGGCGGCATGCGCCAGCGCGCGATGATCGCCATGGCGCTGGTCAACAACCCCGAGCTGCTGATCGCGGACGAGCCGACCACCGCCCTGGACGTGACCGTGCAGGCGCAGATCCTGGACCTGATCCGGGACCTCCAGAAGGAGTTCGGCTCCGCGGTCATCATCATCACCCACGACCTGGGCGTGGTCGCCGAGCTGGCGGACCAGCTGCTGGTGATGTACGGCGGCCGGTGCATCGAGCGCGGCCCGGCGGAGAAGATCTTCTCCGCGCCGCAGCACCCGTACACCTGGGGCCTGCTGGGGTCGATGCCGCGCATCGACCGGGAGCAGACCGACCGCCTGATCCCGGTCAAGGGATCGCCGCCCAGCCTGATCAACGTCCCGTCCGGCTGCGCCTTCAACCCCCGCTGCCCGTACGCGGACGTCCCCGAGGACGACCTGACCCGCACGGTCCGCCCCGAACTGCGCCTGGTCGACGACGGGGGCACCCCCGCCCATGAGGGCGTAGCCGGCGGGGGAGGCCACTTCGCCGCGTGCCACATGGCGCCCGAGGAGCGGGCACGGATCTGGACCGAAGAGATTGCGCCGAAGCTGTGACCGAGACTGAAGAGACCGGCGTCGCGGCCGGCACGACGGACGAGAGCGCCGCGCCGCTGCTGCGGGTGCGCGGCCTGGTACGGCACTTCCCGATCACCAAGGGCCTGCTCAAGCGGCAGGTCGGCGCGGTGCAGGCGGTCGACGGCATCGACTTCGAGGTGCGGCCGGGGGAGACCCTGGGCGTGGTCGGCGAGTCCGGCTGCGGCAAGTCGACGATGGGCCGGCTGATCACCCGGCTGGACGAGCCGACCGGCGGCACCATCGAGTTCGAGGGGAAGGACATCACCCATCTGCCGCCGGGCAAGCTGCGCCCGATGCGCCGCGACGTGCAGATGATCTTCCAGGACCCGTACGGGTCGCTGAACCCGCGGCACACCATCGGCGGCATCGTCGGCACCCCCTTCCGCCTCCAGGGCGTCGAGCCCGAGGGCGGCCTGAAGAAGGAGGTGCAGCGGCTGCTGGAGCTGGTGGGGCTGAGCCCGGAGCACTACAACCGCTATCCGCACGAGTTCTCCGGCGGCCAGCGGCAGCGCATCGGCATCGCGCGGGCGCTGGCCCTCAAGCCCAAGCTGGTCGTCGCCGACGAGCCGGTCTCCGCGCTGGACGTCTCCATCCAGGCGCAGGTCGTCAACCTGATGGACGACCTCCAGGACGAACTGGGCCTGACCTACGTCATCATCGCCCACGACCTGTCCGTCATCCGGCACGTCTCGGACCGGATCGCGGTGATGTACCTCGGCAAGATCGTGGAGCTGGCGGACCGCAAGTCGCTGTACGAGGCGCCGATGCACCCGTACACCAAGGCGCTGCTGTCCGCCGTGCCGGTGCCCGACCCGAAGCGGCGCACCCAGCGCGACCGCATCCTGCTCAAGGGCGACGTGCCCTCGCCGATCGACCCGCCCTCCGGCTGCCGGTTCCGTACCCGCTGCTGGAAGGCGACCGAGGTGTGCGTGACCACCGAGCCGCCGCTGGTGGCGCTGCGCACGGGGCACGAGGTGGCCTGCCACCACCCGGAGAACGCGCCGGACGGCGTACGGGACGGCGAGCCCGTGAAGACCGCCTGAGGCGGCGCGGCCGGGCCGGGAGGCCGGTGCGGGGCGGTGGCAACCGCTGCCCCGCACCGGCCTCCCGGCGTTCCCGTACCGGCCTTGACCGGCGGGTTTGCCGACCATAGATTCGAGCGCGCCCCGGCGGCACACGGCCACCCGCCGGCCGCCCCCACGAGAGGTGGAATCTTGTCCGCGCAGCCCGAAGGCCCGGCCCCCGACCCCGCGCTGACCGCTTACGAGGCGGTCGCGGCGGACTACGACACCATCGTCGAGGACCCGTATCTGCTGCGCTGGATCACCTTTTACCGCAAGCTCGTCGAGCGGTACGGCCCGGCCGGTACCCGGCTGCTGGACGCGGGGTGCGGCACCGGGCGCGGGACCCTGGCCCTGCGCGACCGCTTCGGGTACACGGTCACCGGCTGCGACCTCTCACCGCAGATGATCGAGGCGGCACGCGCCAAGCCGGAGGCGAAGGGGGTGCCCTTCCACGTCGCCGACCTGCGGGACATGCCGGACCTCGGCCCCTTCGACATCGTCACGTGCATGGGTGAGCCGCTGGCCTACCTGTCCGGCGAGGAGCTGGCCACCGCCTTCGCGGGGCTGGGACGGCAGCTGGCGGACGACGGTGTGCTGGTCTTCGACATGACCACGCTGGGCAGCTTCCGGCGTGACTACGCGGTGACGAAGGTGGCGGACCGGGACGGCCGGTTCGACGTGTGGCGCGGCGGGCCCGTACCGGTGGAGCCGGACACCGTCGTGGACGTCACCCACGACTACTTCGCGCGCACCGGCGAGGACACCTGGCGCCGGATCTCCTCCCGGCACCTCTACCACCACCACTCCGACGCCACGGTGCGCCGGCAACTGGCCGCTGCCGGTCTGCGGCTGATCGCGGCGCACGGTGTCGAGGGCCGCAAGCTCACCGACGTACCGGACGAGGACGCCTGCCGGAAGATCCTCTACGTGGCCGGAAAACAGTCTGAGTGAAGCGTCAACTGTTCAGCTGGGCATGACGAGTTGGCAAAGTCCGGAGTGAAAAACGACAGAAGAGTGCAGAGTCGGCGCGGTTGTGCATCGGACGACATCCGTGTGTTCGAAGGGACGGCTCATGGCACTCTCCCGTTCAGCACGTCGCTCCGCCCGTCTGCTCCCCCTCGCCACCGCGGTGGCCGCGGCCTTCACCCTGGCCGCGGCCCCCGCCGCCTCGCCCGGCGCCCCGGGCGTCGGCGACCCGTACTTCCCGAACCTCGGCAACGGCGGCTTCGACGCCCTGCACTACGACCTCGGCGTCAGCTACGAACCCGCCACCGGCCGCCTCGACGGCCGCACCGAACTGACCGCCCGCGCCACCCAGGACCTCACCTCCTTCGACCTCGACCTCCAGAAGCTGGAGGTCACCTCGATCGAGGTGGACGGCAGACGCGCGAAGTTCACCCGCTCCGGCGACGAGATCGTCATCACGCCGGAGCACCCCCTCGAAGAGGGCGAGCGCTTCACCGTCGAGGTCGTCTACGGCGGCGTGCCGCTGCCGCTCGGCGGGCCCATCGTCTTCGGCTCCGACTACGGCTGGATGAAGACCGCCGACGGGGTCTTCGTCGCCTGCGAGCCCAACGCCGCCTCCACCTGGTTCCCCTCCAGCGACCACCCGGGCGACAAGGCCACCTACGACATCCGCATCGACGCGCCCGAGGGCCTGACCGGCGTCTCCAACGGGCGGCTGGTGGACGCGTGGGACGAGGACGGGCGCTCGTACTTCCACTGGCGCGAGCGCAAGCCGATGGCCACATATCTGGCGACCGCCACCATCGGCAAGTTCGATGTCCGTACCGGCACCACCCCCGGCGGCATCCCGATCTACGTCGCCACCGACCCGAAGCTGCCCACCGGCACCGTCGACGTCTACGGCATCACCGCCGCGGTGACCGACCACTGGTCCAAGGTCTTCGGCCCGTACCCCTTCGAGGAGACCGGCGCGATCGTCGACGACATGCCGCAGGCGGGCTTCTCCCTGGAGACCCAGAGCAAGCCGATCTACTCGGCCGTCCGCAGCGAGTCGACCATCGCCCACGAGATCGCCCACCAGTGGTTCGGCGACTCGGTGACCCCGCGCGACTGGCAGCACATCTGGCTCAACGAGGGCTTCGCCTCGTACGCGCAGTGGCTGTGGGACGAGCACAAGGGCACCCGCAGCGCGCACGACGCCTTCCGCGCGGCGTACGCGGCCCGGCCCGCCGAATCCGACTTCTGGAAGATCAGGATCAGCGACCCGCAGCGGGACACCATGTTCGCGCAGGCGGTCTACACGCGCGGTGCGATGACGCTCCAGGTGCTCCGCGAGCGCATCGGCGACCGGGCGTTCTTCCGGCTGCTGCCCGCCTGGACGAAGCTGCACCGCTACGGCAACGCGGAGACCCGGCAGTTCATCGCGCTGGCGGAGAAGATCTCCGGACAGCAGCTCGACGACCTCTTCCACACCTGGCTCGACACGACCGGCAAGCCGGCCCTGCCCTGACACGCGGGGCGCCCCAGGGCGGGAACGGCGCGGCACGCCGCCCCGCCCCCGGGGTACGGCGCGCCGTGTCCCGTACCGTTGATCGAGGTACGAGCGGTGGAAGGGGACGCCGAATGAGCCTGACCGGAACCCCGTTCTTCGTGGTGCTGCTGATCGCGACGGTCCTCGCGGTCCTCGCCACGCTGGTCCTGTGGGGCCGGGTCCGCGGGCCGCAGCCGGTGCGCTGGCTGGCCCGGATCATCCTGATCGGCCTGTGTCAGCTCACCGCCATCTGCGTCGTCGCGGTGGCCATCAACAACAGCTACGGCCTCTACGCCTCCTGGGACGACCTGCTGGGCACCGAGCAGGACGCGGTGGCGATGCCCGGGCCGCCGGTCGGACGCGCCAAGTTCAACGAGGGCCCCAACGGCATCAAGGACACGTACTTCCGCGGCGCCAAGTCGCAGCTGTCGGGGCAGGTGATGGTCTGGACGCCGCCGCAGTACGACGACCCGGCGTACCGGAAGACGAAGTTCCCGGTCGTGATGCTGCTGCACGGCGTGCCCGGCTCCCCGCAGTCCTGGCTCGAACAGGGCGGCATGCCCGGCGACCTCCAGCAGCTCGTCGAGGGCAACGCGGCGCACCCCTTCATCCTCGCCATGCCCGTCGTCAACCCGGGCAGCGTGGACACGGACTGCACCGACATGCCGAACCACAAGACCGCCACCTGGCTCGCGACCGATGTCACGGATCTGATCAGCCACCACTTCCGTACCGCGTCCGGTCCGAAGAACTGGGGCCTGCTGGGCTTCTCCACCGGCGGGTTCTGCGCGGCCAAGCTGCCGTTGCAGTACCCGAAGAAGTTCGGCGCCGGCGTGGCCTTCGACCCCGATCCGCTGACCGGCGACCCGGACGTGCTCACCGACCCGGCGCTGCGGCAGCGCAACAGCCCGCAGTGGCTGGTCCGCCACGCCAAGGCCGATGTCGGCCTGTTCCTGGCCACCTCGGCCCAGGACCCGATCAGCCCGCCCGCCAACATCGAACGCCTCAAGAAGGCCGCCGAGGGCACGCCCACCCGGGTCAGGACGCTGGTCCTGCCGACCGGCGGCCACAACTACGGGACGTGGACGCGGATGTATCCGGCGGCGTTCGGGTGGCTGAGCGAGGAGCTGGACGTGCCCCGGCCGTCGGCGTAGCGGGGCCGGGACCGATCACCGCGGTTTCAGCTGCTGCGGCCGCGGCAGGTGGAAGCCGAAGTAGACGGCCGCCATCCGCAGCGCGAAGACCAGGCCGGCGGAGACCACGGCGGCCACGTCCGCGCGGACGTGGAGGTGGTGGAGGCCCAGGTAGGAGGCGGCGCCCGCGAGGGCGGCGATGGCGTAGACGTCCTCGCGCAGGAGCAGGGGCGGGAATTCGCCGCACAGCACGTCGCGGATGACCTCGCCGACCACGCCGCTCATCACCGCGAGGATGAGCACCGCCAGCGGGGTCGCGCCCGCGGCGATGGCGGCGCGGGCGGCGATGACCGTGACGACGGAGAGTCCGATCGCGTCGACGACGAGCAGGGATTTGCGGGGGAGCTGCCAGTAGCGCAGATAGACGATGGTGCCCACGCTGACGCAGATGATCAGGGTGAGCAGGACCCAGTCGTGGGTCCAGTAGAGCGGGTGGTCGTCGAGGATCAGGCCGCGCAGGGTGCCGCCGGCGGTGGCGGCGGCGAACGCCAGCACCAGACCGCCGAACGGGTCCATGTTGGCGCGGTACGCGGCCAGCACCCCGCTCGCGGCGAAGGCCGCGATGCCGACCAGGTAGAGCACGTGAAGCATGGGGGCATGATCTCAGGCCACCGGGCCGGGCCGCGCGTCCGCGGCGGTGAGGGCGGGCCGGTGGGTCCGGTCGCGCGGCGCCGGAGGTTGAAGAAGAAAGGGTCTACCGACCGGTAACAAATCCGTGTAGCGTGCCACGCATGGCACAGGTGACCATAGGCAACAGCGAATTCGACCGCGACACGGCGGTCGTCCGCCGGGCCCCCGGGCACTACGAGGCCGACCTCTCGGCCGGCTGGACGATCATCCACGCGGTCAACGGCGGCTACCTGCTCGCCCTCATGGGCCGGGCCCTGGGCGACGCCCTGCCGCACCCCCACCCCTTCTCGGTCACCGCGCACTACCTGACCGCCTCCGTCCCCGGCCCGGCCGTCATCCGCACCGAGACCGTGCGCACCGGCCGCACCCTGTCCACCGGCACCGCCACCCTCGTCCAGTTCGAGGAGGACGGCACCGAGGTGGAGCGGCTGCGGGTGCTCGCCGCGTACGGCGACCTCGACGCGCTCGACGACGACGTACGCACCACCGCCAAACCGCCCGCCATCCCGCCGTACGAACACTGCCTCGGTACCGACAGCGCCCCCGAAGGCCAGTCGCCCATCCCCGGCAGCACCGCCATCACCGACCGGCTCACCATCCGGCTGGACCCGGCGACCTGCGGCTGGGCCGTCGGCGCACCCTCCGGGAACGGCGAGATGCGCGGCTGGTTCGGGCTCGCCGACGGCCGCGACCCCGACCCGCTCTCGCTGCTCCTGACGGTCGACGCGCTGCCGCCCACCGCCTTCGAGATCGGCCTGACCGGCTGGGTCCCCACCGTCGAGCTGACCACCCACATCCGCTGCCGCCCGGCCCCGGGACCGCTGCGCGTCGCCATCACCACCCGCAACCTGGCGGGCGGCTTCCTGGAGGAGGACGCGGAGGTCTGGGACAGCGCGGACCGCCTCGTCGCCCAGTCCCGCCAGCTCGCCCGCGCGCCGAAGCCCGCCGCGGCGGCGTGACCGCCGGAGGCGCCCGCGGGAACCGCCTGTTCCAAAGGGGGCGCGCAGGCCAGGGCGACGTGCCAGACTGATCACATGGGGGACATGCCACTGCCACTGAGCATCGACGAAGACACGGTTGTCTGGCTGCACTTGACACCGACCGGCGCGGGCGGCCAGGCGCTGCCCGACGGGGCGCCGGCCGGGAAGCCCGACGACGCGGAGCTGGAACTGCCCGACGGCTACGGCAGCGCCCGGCCGGTCAGCGTGGACGGACGGGTCGCCCGGGCGCTGACCCGGGGCGGCGAGGCGCTGGAGGGCGCGCTGCGCCCGCTCGGCTCCGTCCTGGGCAGCATCCACCGCTCGCTGGCCAACGGGGATCACCGGCCGGACGAGGTCACGGTGGAGTTCGGGGTCACCCTCGGCTCGGACCTGAGCCTGGGGGTCTTCTCCGGCAACGGCGAGGCCAGCTTCAAGGTCTCCGCCACCTGGAACACCGGCAGCGGCAGTACGACCTGAGGACGGCGTGGTGTCCGGCGTGGATCAGCCGCTGTACCGCTCCTTCGTATCGGTCCGCGGCGACGGACGGGCCGTCGGCGCGGGTGTGCTGGTCAGCGACGATCTCGTACTGACCTGCGCGCATGTCGTCAACAGCGCGCTGGGCCGGGACCGTTACGAGCAGGCGATGCCGGGGCCGGGCCACACCGTCCGCGTCCGGCTGCCGCACGTCGCGCCCGACCGCGAGCTGACCGCCCACGTAGAGCCTGCCCTGTGGAGCCCGCCGCGCGCGCCGGGCGGCAGCGGGCCCGTGCCGCCCGGCGCGCTGCTCTACCACGGCGACCTGGCCGTGCTCCGGCTTCCGGGCCCCGCGCCCGCCGGAGCCGAACCGGCCCCCTTCCTCCCGCACGCCTACGGCAACGAGGTCATCGCCCTGTGGGCCAGCGGCCACCCGCTGCCCACCGTGCGCGCGGTGCCCCGGGTCTCCGCGCCGCCCTGGGTGGCGCTGGACGTGGTCGGCGGCACGGAGGTCAAGGAGGGGTTCAGCGGCGGGCCGCTGTGGGACCGCGAGCGGCAGGCCGTCGTCGGCATCGTGGTGGCCGACCTCCAGACCGCGGCCGGCGCCCGCACGGCGAACCGGCCCCCGGCCGCCGCCACGCTGTACGCGATCAGCGTCCCCGCCATCGAGGCCGAACTGGCCGAGCTGCCGCCGCCCGTGGTGCCCACCGCCCGGCGCGGCGTCCAGCAGCTGCTGGCCGTGCTGGAGACCGTACTGACCACCCCGGACCTGGTCATGCGCTGCGAGGAACTGCTCGCCTCCCGGCTGGGGCGCCCGTCCCGCGGCCTCGGCGCCGACCTCGACCGGCTGGTCGGCCTGGCCGTGGGCGTCCGGCGCGGCGTGCCCGAACTCCTCCAGGCCGTACGCGAAGTGGCGCCGGACGGCAGCGGCCCGCAGTGGGAGCGGCTGCGCAAGGTGGCCCGCACGGTCAGCCCCGGCGAGTGCCTGACCCACGGCCAGCGGCGCGGCCTGACCGGCCTGCTGGCGCAGTGCGTCCGCACGGACCCCCGCGCGTTACTGGACACCGTCCTGCCGCACGCCATCGAACTGCCCGCGGTGACCGGCCTGGCCGACGCCCTCGATGTCCTGGAGGGCTACGAGGCGCCGGGCGACCAGCTGATGCCGCCGCTGCTCCAGGGCGTGGTGCGCATCGGTGTGGAGGAGGGCGAGGCGGCCCCGGACCTGGCGGAGGACCTGGCGGCCTGGGCGCAGCGCGCCGCCGCCCGGCTCGGGGTGGACATGGCCGCCGTACGGCAGTACACGGCCGATGTGCGGGACCACCACGCCGAGCGCGCGCGGGCCGTCGCGACGGAGCACCGGGCCGCCGCCCGCGGTCACCACGAGCAGCGGGCGGGCACCTGGGCGGGGATCGGCAGCGCCGCCGTGACCATGACGCCCCGGCCGAACGGCACGGCCCCGGCCGCGCACCGCAACGGCACAGGGCTGTCGAAGGTGCCCCGCGTCCAGGTGGAGCTGCTGCCCGCCGCCACCGGGCGGCACTACACGTACCAGGTGTGGGCCTGGAGCGGCGGCGACGCCCCGCACGTCCTCGTCCTCGCCCAGGACGCGGAGGTGACCAGCGAACAGGTCGTGGACGACATCCACCGCGTCCTGGTCAACGAGATCCGTGAGGACCCCGAGCCCGCGCTCGTCGAGTTCTTCCTGCCCGCCGCCTGGCTCGGCCTGCCGGTGGACCGCTGGGAGTCCTTCGACAGCGACGAGGACGGCCCCTTCGAACTGGGCTTCACCCGCCGGGTGGTGATCCGCACCGCCCGGCGCTCCCGCGAGAGCTACGCCGGGTGGAAGCGGCGCACCGCCGCCCTGGACGGCGCCCGCAGCCTGGTCCTGGACCACGGCGCCACCGACCGCAAGGTGGCCCGCGCCCGGCTGGAGATGCAGCCCGAGGTGGGCACGGTCATCGTGTGCTGCGAGCCGCGCCACCACGGGACGCTGCTGCGCCAGTGCGTCCAGGCGGGCGTGCACACCGTCCTGTGGCACCGCGAGGAGCACGGCGAGAACGTCGCCGCGGGCCTGCTCGAACTGGTCGAGGGCGGGCACCACACCCAGCTGCCCGAGACGGTGCGCCTGGAGCGGGCCAAAGCGGTCGCCGAGGCCGCCTCGACGCACCACCGGGGACGGCAGCTGTCCCTGATGTACGACGCGCCCGACCACCGGCCACCGCAACTGGCCCCGGACGCCTGGGTCCTGACCCAGCCGTGACGCAGCAAGCGAGCGAGGACGAAGGAGAACGACCCGTGGCCCGAGAGAGCACACCCGACCACGGCCCGGGAGCCGGGCCGGAGCCCGAGGGCTGGTGGGTGTTCCGCGGTCCCGCACCGCTGCCCGCGGCGCCCCCGTGGCGCTACTTCGCCGCCGCGCGCAGAAGGCCCGAGGCGCCCGCGCCGTATCTGATGGACCGCAACGAGGTGTCCGTCGTCAACGCCGCCCTCCACCTGCACCGCCCGCTGCTGGTCACCGGCCGCCCCGGCACCGGCAAGAGCTCGCTGGCCCGCGCCATCGCCGCCGAGCTGGGTCTCGGCGACGTGCTGCGCTGGTCCGTCAACAGCCGCTCCACCCTCGCCGACGCGCTCTACCGCTACGACGCGGTGGGCCGGCTGCGCGAGGCGTCGCTGCGCCGCGAGCGGGAGGCCGCCCGTACGGCACCGCGCCGCCTCAAGGACCACCGCGGCGCCTTCACCACCGACATCGGCCACTATCTGCGCCTGGGCCCGCTGGGGACGGCGCTGGCCGCCACCGACCGGCCGCGGGTGCTGCTCGTCGACGAGCTGGACAAGTCCGACATCGACCTGCCCAACGATCTGCTGGTGGTCCTGGAGGAGGGCGAGTTCGAGATCCCGGAGCTGGCCCGGCTGTCCGAGCAGCACCAGGACGTGCACGTACTGACCGACGGCAGCCGGGAGCGGGTGCGCGTGCACCGCGGCGTCGTCTCCTGCGCGCACTTCCCGGTCGTGGTGATGACCAGCAACGGCGAGCGGGAGTTCCCGCCCGCCTTCCTGCGCCGCTGTGTCCGCCTGGACCTGCCCGACCCGACGCCCGAGCGGCTGCGCGACATCATCGCCCACAACCTGGGCCCGGCCGCGCTCGCCGAGGCCGAGGACCTGATCGACGGCTTCCTCCAGCGCTCCAAGACCGAGACGCTGGCGACCGACCAGCTGCTGGCCGCGGTCCATCTGCGGATCACCGGTGCCGACCTGACCAAGGACGAGCTGCTCTCCGCGGTCATGCACCGCCTGGACGAACCCATGTCGCCATGATCGACCGGCTGCGGCAGGTTCTCGCCGGGCAGGGCTACGACCTGGGGGCGCACGAGCTGCTGGACGTCCTGTGGCTGGCCCGCGCGGTGCGCGAGGGGGAGCGGCGGCAGGCCGCGGCCGAGGAGGAGTCCCGGGCGGACGCGGGCCCGTCCGGGGGCGACGACGATGGCACGGGGCCGGCGGCGGAGGACGCGGCGGAGACGGGCGCGGAGGACGGAGGAACTGACGGCCCGGATACGGCGCGGAGCGAGCCGGAGACCGACGGGGCCGAAATGGCGCCGGGCGGCGACCGCGCCACCGTCCTGCCGGCGCAGCGCTCCCTGTACGCGATGGGCAGCGAGGGCGGCAGCGCGCGCAGCCGCCGCGCACGCCCCGCGCGGGCGCCCGGCCGCCGCGCCCTCGCCCGGCCCCAGCACCTGTCCCGCGCGCTGCGCCCGCTGCGCCGGTTCCAGCCGCACCCGCACCGGCGCGTCACCGACGTGGAGGCGACCGTACGGCTCGCCGCGGAGACCGCGCTGTTCGACGTGGTGTCCCGGCCGGACCTCGAACACCGCTGGTCCGCCGTCCTGTTGGTGGACGACGCGCCCTCGATGCAGGTGTGGAGCCAGCTGGCCGGCGAACTGCGCGCGGTGCTGGACCGCAGCGGCATCTTCCGGAGCGTCCGCGTGTGCGCCCTCGATCCCCGGAAGATGGCCGTCCTGGGGCGCCTGCCGTGGGCCGCGGGCCCCACCCTGACGTTCGTCCTCACCGACGGCACGAGCCCCGGATGGCGGACCCCCGACGCGGCGCGCGCGGTGCGCGGCTGGGGGCGGTACGGGCCGGTGGCGGTGCTCCACCCGCTGCCGCGGCGGCTGTGGCGCGGCACCGCGCTGGACGCCCAGCCCCGGCTGCTGACCTCGCCCGTCGAGTTCGGCGGGCCGGACCGGACCACCGTCCTGGACCCGCTGACCGGCGAGCCGGACCCGGAGGCCGAGGAGCCGGGGACGGTGGCGCTGCCGGTGGTCCCGCTGACGCCCGGCGGGCTCGGCCAGTGGACCGCGCTGCTCACCCGCCCCGGCGTCCCGCACCTGGTGGACACGGTGCTGCTGGGCGAGGACCCGGAGCAGGACCCGCCGCGGCCCGCCGGGTCGGCCGAGGAGCTGGTCGCCCACTTCCGCGGCGCGTTCTCGCCCGAGTCCTACCGGCTGGCCGTACGCCTCTCCGCGATCAACCCGCTCACCGTCCCGTTGATGCAGCTGGTGCGGGCCGCCACGATGACCGACGCCGGGCCCACCCAGGTCGCCGAGATCCTCCTCGGCGGACTGCTGGAAAGCGTCACCGACCCGCGCCGGGCGCCCGCCCTCGGCCCGCTCGACGGCCTGCTGGGCGCCGGTGCCGGGCAGCCGGTCTACGACTTCCGCCCCGGCGTGCGCGAACTCCTCTTCAGCGGCCTGGGCACCCAGCAGTCCCTGGCCGTCGTCGAGGCGGTCGGCCGTGCCCTGGAGCCGCACATGGGCCGGCTGCCCGACTTCCCCGCGCTGGTCGCCGACGAGACCGGGGAGCTGCGGCTCCAGGAGTCGGCGCAGGCGTTCGCCGTACTGGCCAGCCCGGTGCTGGAGCGGCTGGGCGGCGGGGCGGCGGCCGGGGCGCCCGGGGCCGGTGTGGTGGCCGGGCCGTACGCCACGGCCACCGCGGAGGCGGCCGATACGGACACGGAACCGCAGCCGCCGGGCGAGGCAGCCGCCGGGCCCGCCGCCCGCTCCCGCCCGCCCGTACCGGTCCTGCCCGCCGACGAACCGCGCGAGCCGCTGCGCGCCACCCTCCTCGGACCGGTGGCGCTGTGGCGGGGGAACCAGCGGATCGAGGTGCCGGCCCGGCTGGACCGCACGCTGCTCGCGGCCCTCCTGCTGCACCACGAAGACGTGGCCTCCGACGCCGAACTGCTCGGTGTCCTCTGGGGCGGTGACCCGCCGCGCGGCGCCCGCGCGTCGCTGGACCACAGCGTCGCCCGGCTGCGCAAGGCGCTCGGCGAGGACGAACACATACTGGCCCGTGAGCGCGTCGGCTACGCCCTGCGCGGCGACGCCGGCACCGAACTCGACGTGGACCTGGAGCGCGCCGAGGAGTACCAGCGCGCCGCCCGCGCCGCCGGCGAGGAGGGCGACTGGGCCCGCGCCCGTACGCTGCTCGACGCGGCCATCGGCCTCTGGCAGGGGGAGCCCCTGGGCGGTCTGACCGGCCCGTACGCGCAGTCCGAACGGCTCCGGCTGACCGAGTGGCGGCACACCCTGGTCGAGGACCGCATCGAGATCGATCTGCGGCTGGGCCACTACGCCCGCGCCCAGGCGGAGCTGGCCGAACTGGTCGCCCGGTACCCGTCCCGCGCCCGCCTGACCGAACTGCTGGCGCGCGCGTGGGGCTGGGGCGGGACGGAGCGGGCGGACGCGTCCGCCCGGGACGGGGCACCGGCCCGGCCGGAGCGCGAACCGCTGCGCATCACCGTGCTCGGGCGGGTGCGGATGCACCGCGGGGACACGGCTCTGGCGGTCGGCTCCCCGCAGCAGCGGGCGCTGCTGGCCGTGCTCGCGCTGCGCGGTGGCCGCGCCGCCTCCGTGGACGACCTGACCGAGGCCGTGTGGGGCGACGAGCCGCCGCGCGCGGCGCACGCGGCCCTGCGCACCTACGCGTCCCGGCTGCGCAAGGCCCTCGGCCCGGACTCGGGCGTCCTGGTGAGCGAGGGCGGGGGATACGCACTGCGGCCGTACGGCGGTACGGACATAGTCGTGGACCTGCGCCACGCCGAGGAACTGGCCGCGACGGCCGCCGAGGCGCGCGCCGCCCACGACTGGGAACGCGCCTGGGAAGCGCTGGACTCGGCCGTCGCCCTGTGGCGGGACGGCGAGCCCCTGGCGGGTCTGTCCGGCCCGTACCTGGCCGCCGAGTCCCGGCGGCTGACCGACTGGCGGCGCACGCTGATCGAGGACCGTACGGAAGTGGAACTCCGGCTCGGCCGCCACGCCGCCGCCGAAGAGGCGCTGACCTGGCTGCTCTACCTGGACCCCGCCCGCAAGCGGACCCGCGAACTGCTCGCCCGCGCCCTGGCCCACGACGAGCCGGTCTCCCTGGGCCTGCGCAGCATGCTGCGGGCCGGCCGGTACGGGCCCCGGCAGGAGCGGGCGGGCGGCCGGCGCGCCGAGGCACGGCAGCTGACGGAGCACCTGTCCCGGGAGGACGACACGGCGCGGACCGCCTGCGTCGTCTCCGGTGGCGCGGGCGTCGGGAAGACGAGCCTGGCGGCCCAGGTGACCGACGCGTTGCAGGAACGCTTCCCGGACGGACGGCTGTACGCGATCATGCCGGCGGCCGGCGACCCGGAAGCGGCGGTCGCCCACCTGGCCGGTGCGCTGCTGCGGCAACTGGGCCTGCGGGCCGCCGAGATCCCCGAGGACCCCGCCGAACGCCTCGCGTTCTACGGGACGGTGGTCCATGGCCGTCGCCTGATCGTCGTCCTGGACGAGGTGCGCGACGTGGAGCCGGTCCTTCCGCTGCTCCCGGAGTCGCCGGGGGCCGCGCTGGTCATCGGCCGCAACCGGCCGCCGGCCGGCCTGCCCGGGGTGCTGTCCCTGCATCTGGAGGCCATGAGCACGGCCGACGCGCTGGAACTCCTCGCGCTGCGGGTGGGGGAGGAGCGGGTGGCCGCCCGCCGGGCGGTGGCGCGCGCGGCGCTCGAAGCGTGCGGCTGCTCGGAGGCCGCGGTCGACGCGGTGGCGGCGGAACTGATGCTGGAGGGCGGGACGGACCGCACGGCGGCCGAGGCCCTGATCACCGCCACCGCGCTGCGGCTGACCCACGACCTCGCCCCGCCCGCGCTCGCCGCCTTCCGGCTGCTGGCGCTGCCGGACTGCCCCGACCTGTCCGCGAGCGCCGTGGCCGCCCTCACCGGCACCGACCTCGCCGACGCCCAGGCCCACCTGACCACCCTGGCGCGGACCGGCCTGGTCAAGGTCCCGGCGCCGGGCCGCTACCGGCACCGCGAAGCGCTCGCCTCCTTCGCGTACGAGAACCTGACCGCCCACACCTCACCGGCGGAGCGCCGAACCGCGCTGTCCCGGCTGCTGGACTGGTACCTGGTCACGGCCCTGCGGGCGTACGCCCTCGACGCGCCCTACGCGCCCCTGCTGCAACAGGTCGCCGCCACCGGAACCTCCGTCACCTCCCTGCCTCTCGCCGACCGCCGGGCCGCGGCGGACTGGTGGGCGGCGGAGGGCACCGGGGCGCTGTCCGTGGTGCGGCAGACCGCGGAGCTGCTGTCCGACGGGCACGCCGCCCGCGGCGCCGATGTGCTGCTCCTGCTCGCGCCGCTGCTGGGCACGGGGCGGCACACGGAGCCGTACGAGGCCGCGGCGCGGGCGGCGGCCGACCGGGCCGCCGCCGACCACGACCGGCGTGCGGAGGGGCGCGCCCGGCTGGCGTGCGCCCGCGCCTGTCTGACGGCCGAGCGGTTCGACCGGGCGGACGACGAGGCCCGCCGCGCGTACCGGCTCGGGCTCGACGCGGGCGACCCGGTGACCAGCAGCCGCGCCCCGCTGGTGCGCGGCGCGGCGGCGTTCGCGCTCGGCAGGAGCGATGTCGAGCAGCACTTCACCCTGGCCATGAGCCACTGTCAGGTGCAGGGCGACCGGCTCGGCGAGGCCGCGGTGCTGGTGGAGCGGTCCCGGCTGCACGGAGGCGGCCGTGCGGCGGACCGCGACATCGAACTCGCCGAGCGGGCCGTGCGGATCTTCCGGTCGGCCGGGCAGGGCCACCGCCTCGGCACGGCCCTGTACTTCCTCGCCGTCGCCCGGGCGAGCACGGGCAGCCACGAGAAGGCGCTGGAGGCCCTGGAAGAGGCGCTGCCCGTCTTCGAGGCGGCCGGGCAGCGGCTCTGGGCGGGCCTGGCGCAGCTCCGGACCGCCGAGTCGCTGCTCGCCGTCGCTCCCGCCAAGGACGCGGTCCAGGCGGCGGGGGCCGCGGTGCGGCTCCTCGGGGAGCTGGGCGACAACCGGCGGTGGGCCGACGGACTCACTTTGCTGGGGCATGCGTACGACGCTTCCGGGGATGCCGAGCAGGCGCATGCATGCTGGGACCGGGCGGCCGGACTGTACGAGACGACGAACGAGACGGTCCCGCGCGCCCGGCAGCGCACCTCTCCGCTGGAACCGGGCGCGGCGGGGGCGTAGCGCGGCCCCTACGAGGCGCGTTACGCCGGTCCGCTCCCGTCCGCCCCCGCGAACGCGGCGAGCACCGCCGCCAGTTCGGCCGGCGCGTCCTCCTGCACGAGGTGCCCGGCCCCCTCGAACAGGTGCAGGCGGGCGCCCGGGACGGCCGCCGCCAGCTTGTGCGCCCAGGCGACGGGCAGCCAGGTGTCCTCCGCTCCCCAGCACACCAGCGTCGGTACGGCGAGTTCGCCCAGCCGTCCGTCGAGGTCCTCGGTGAGGTCGAGCGGGTTCTGCTCGATCTGCCGGTAGAAGGCGGCCTGCCCTTCCTCGGTGCACCACGGCGCGACGATCCGTTCCAGGGCGGCCGGGTGCAGTCCGGGGTGGCTGCCCGAGCCGATGTACTCGGTCACCAGCGCCCGGTGCAGGCCCGCCGGCAGCCGGCCGAACACGTCCGGGTGGCTGCCGAGCAGCCGGTACGTGGGGGAGCCCCAGCCGGTCAGGACGACCGCGTCGAGCAGGGCGAGGCGCCGGTAGCGCAACCCGTGTACGAGGTGGGCGCGCAGTGCCACGTAGCCGCCGAAGTCGTGGGCGGCCACGGTGGGTTCGCGGGTGTCCAGGCCCCAGTGCGCGAACAGTTCGGTGAGGACCTCGGCCTGTTTGGCGAGGGAGACGTCCTGTCCGGTGGCCATCTCGGAGTCGCCGTAGCCCGGCATGTCCCAGACGTACACCTGGAACCGTCCGGCGAGCGCCCGGGCGACGTCCCGCCAGATGTAGGAGGAGAACGGCGTCCCGTGCAGCAGGACCAGGGGCGGCGCGCCGTCCTCCCCGAAGGTGGTCCAGCGCACGGCGCCGGCGGTGCTGCGGTACGTACGGTCCAGTCGCCAGTGCTGTGTCATGACCGTAAGGCTAGACACTCCTTACAGAGGTGTCGAGGGGTTTCACGGAACCCGTACCGGTCCGCCCGGCGGCCCCGGATGCGCGGGTGTGGCCCGGGGCGTGCGGGCAAGCCCCCACGCGCTCGGCACGCGCCCCCGCGCCTGCTCGTAGAATCGTGCGCACCATGGTTTACCTCGACCACGCCGCCACCACCCCGATGCTCCCGGAGGCGGTGCAGGCGATGACCGCCCAGCTGACCGTCACCGGCAACGCGTCCTCGCTGCACGCCGCGGGCCGGCGGGCCCGGCGCACCGTCGAGGAGGCGCGGGAATCCCTCGCCTCCGCGCTCGGCGCGCGCCCCAGTGAGGTGGTCTTCACCGCGGGCGGCACCGAAGCCGACAACCTCGCGGTCAAGGGCCTGTACTGGGCCCGCAGGGACGCCGACCCGGCCCGCACCCGCGTCCTCGCCAGCCCCGTCGAACACCACGCCGTCCTGGACGCGGTGGAATGGCTCGCCGAGCACGAGGGCGCGCGCGTCGAATGGCTGCCCGTCGACGCGTACGGACGGGTGCACGCCGACGCGCTGCGCGAGGCGATCGCCCGCGACCCCGACGATGTCGCGCTCGCCACCGTGATGTGGGCCAACAACGAGATCGGCACCATCATGCCGGTCCGGGAACTGGCCGGGGCGGCGGCGGAGTTCGGCATTCCGCTGCACGCCGACGCGGTCCAGGCGTTCGGGCAGGTGGAGGTGGACTTCGCCGCCTCCGGACTGGCCGCGATGACCGTCTCCGCGCACAAGATCGGCGGACCGTACGGCGTCGGCGCGCTGCTGCTGCGCCGGGAGTACGCGCCCGTACCCGTCCTGCACGGCGGCGGTCAGGAGCGGCAGGTGCGCTCCGGCACGCTGGACACCCCCGGCATCGCCGCGTTCGCCGCCGCCGCGCGGCACGCCGTCGCGCACCGCGAGGAGTTCGCCCGCGACATCGGCGCGCTGCGCGACGACCTCGTCAAGGCCGTACGGGCCGCAGCCCCCGACGCCGTCCTCGGCGGCGACCCCGACCCGGCGGGCCGGCTCCCCGCCAACGCGCACTTCTCCTTCCCCGGCTGCGAGGGCGACTCCCTGCTGCTCCTCCTGGACGCGCAGGGCATCGCCTGCTCCACCGGCTCCGCCTGCACGGCGGGCGTCGCCCAGCCCAGCCACGTCCTGCTCGCCGCGGGCATGGACGCGGACCTGGCCCGCGGCACGCTGCGCTTCTCGCTCGGCCACACCTCCACCGAGGCGGACGTGGCGGCGGTGGCGGAGGCGATCGGCCCGGTGGTGGAACGGGCGCGGAGCGCGGGCCTGAGCTGAGGCGCGCCCCCGCTCACCGGGCCAGGCCGGCCACGGCCCGCACGAGCAGCCGCCAGGACGGCTCGGCGCCGGTGCCGAAGGCCGTGGCGAGGGCGTACCCGACCGCGGCGTCCTCGCGCAGCGGCGGCGCCACGTCCTGGTGCCAGTCGGCCCACACGTGCCCGGCGCCGTCCGAGGAGAAGTCCGCGATCCGGCGGCCGTCCTTGACCAGGCGGCTGCCGCTGGGCGAGTCCGGCAGCAGCCGGTAGAGGATGCCACCGTAGATCACGTCCACCCGGTGGGAGCGCCGGGTCGACCGCCCCTGGCCGGGGGAGATGTGTCCGGGGCGGCCGTCGACGGTCAGCCGGAGAGCGGCGGCGTCGCGGGTGCCGATCGGTACGGACCCGTCCGGGACGGCCTCCGGGGCCCGGCGCAGCTCGGCCGTCGGCACCCGCTCGCCGCGCACCGTCAGCAGGCCCGCCGCCGCGTCCAGGTCCAGGGCGACCCGGCCGAAGACGCGGTCCTCGGCGAGGCCGGGCCCCGGGCCGTGGCCCGTGCGCCCGGCGGCCGGGGCTCTGTCGTACGCCATGAGGGGTCCGTTCCACGTGGGGCGCGGCGGCGCCCGGGCGCGCCCTTGTCACGCCCCCGACGCCGGGGACGGGCGGCGCAGCTCGGCGCGCACCAGGTCCAGGTACAGCCGCCAGTTCCAGTGTGGCCCGGGATCGGTGTGGTCGGTGCCCGGTACCTCCACATGGCCCACGATGTGCTGCCGGTCGGCGGGGAAGCCGTAGCGGCGGCAGATCCCGGCGGTCAGCCGCGCCGATGATGCGTACATGGCAGGGGTGAAGGAGGCCGGGCGGTCCACGAAGCCCTCGTGCTCGATGCCGATGCTGCGCTCGTTGTACGCGCGGTTGCCCGCGTGGTACGCCACGTCCAGCTCCCGGACCGTCTGCGCCACCACCCCGTCCTTGCGCACCACGTAATGCGCGGCGGCGCCGTGCGTCGGGCTCTGGAAGACGCGCAGGGCGTCCGTGTAGCCGCCCTGGACGACGTGGATGACGACCCGGTCGATCGGGTAGTCGTCGGGGCGCTCGGCCTGGCGCCAGTTCGCCGGGGCGGCCGGGACCCAGCGCGCGGAGGTGTAGTCCACCGCACCGTCCGTCCGCGGCTTCTTGCGGCCCGGCAGCTGCCACCACCAGCGCGCCACCTCGCCGTGCAGTGCGTACACAGCGCCGCCGGCCGCGACCGTGCCGACGCTGCCGAGCAGCAGGGCGCGTCTGCTGAACCCCTGGCCGCTGCCGCCGCCGGCCCGGCCGGCTCCCCCCGCGTCTCCCATGCGCTGCACAACGCTTGGGGGCCCGTCACTGGTTCCGTCTACCCTGGAGTGGTTATGACGACTGACGCTCCCCGCCGCCTCCGCGTGCTCGCCGCCATGTCCGGCGGTGTCGACTCCGCCGTCGCCGCCGCCCGCGCCGCCGAGGCGGGCCACGACGTGACCGGTGTGCACCTCGCGCTCTCCGAGAACCCGAAATCCTTCCGCACCGGCGCCCGCGGCTGCTGCACGATCGAGGACTCGCACGACGCGCGCCGCGCCGCCGACGTCATCGGCATCCCGTTCTACGTCTGGGACCTCGCCGAACGCTTCCGCGAGGACGTCGTCGAGGACTTCTTCGCGGAGTACGAGGCGGGCCGCACGCCCAACCCCTGCCTGCGCTGCAACGAGAAGATCAAGTTCGCCGCGCTGCTGGACAAGGCGCTCGCCCTCGGCTTCGACGCGGTCTGCACCGGCCACTACGCCACGATCGTGGAGCGCCCGGACGGCGGCCGCGAGCTGCACCGCGCCTCCGACATGGCCAAGGACCAGTCCTATGTCCTCGGCGTGCTGGACGACCGGCAGCTCGCGCACGCCATGTTCCCGCTCGGCGACACCCTCACCACCAAGGCGGAGATCCGCGAGGAGGCCGCCCGGCGCGGCCTGTTCGTCGCCAAGAAGCCGGACAGCCACGACATCTGCTTCATCGCCGACGGCGACACCCAGGGCTTCCTCGCCAAGCGGCTGGGCCGGGCCGAGGGCGACATCGTCGACGAGTCCGGCGCCAAGGTCGGCACCCACGAGGGCGCGTACGGCTTCACCATCGGCCAGCGCAAGGGCCTGCGCATCGGCACCCCGGCCCCGGACGGCAAGCCGCGCTACGTCCTGGACATCTCCCCGGTCGACAACACCGTCACGGTGGGCCCGGCCGAGTCCCTGGACGTGACCGCGCTGACCGCCGTACGCCCGCGCTGGTGCGGCGCCGCGCCGACCGGCCCCGGCACGTACACCGCCCAGCTGCGCGCCCACGGCGGCGAGACGGAGGTCACCGCGGAGCCCGTCGACGGCGGGCTGCGCGTCACCTTCGCCGAGCCGGTCCGCGGCGTCGCCCCCGGCCAGGCCATCGTGCTGTACGACGGCACGCGCGTGGTGGGCTCGGCGACGATCGCGACGACGGACCGCGCCCGCGCGGTGGCCTGACCGGCGGGCGCGGGCCGGTCTCTCAGAGCACGCCGTGCACCGACCGGCGGTAGGTGGTCCGCCGGTCCTGCACGGCCTCCCAGCGGTCGCCGTAGACGTTCTGCGTGATCGCGGGCTCCGCCAGGAAGTCGTGCGGGAAGCCCAGCGGCACGGCGCTCACCTCGTCGAGCCGCCGCAGCGCGTCGGCGTCCAGCTCCACGTCCACGCTCGCGAGGTTGTCGGCGAGCTGGCTCTCCTTGGTGGCGGCGATGATCGGAATGACGTTCCCGGGGCGCTGCCGCAGCCAGGCCAGCGCCACCTGCGCCGGGCTCCAGCCGCCCTGCTCCGCGACCTCCAGCACTGCCGTGACCGTCGCCTCCTCCTGCTCCGACGCGTGGCCGCCCTCGCCGGTCACGTCCAGCCGGCCGCGCTCGCCGCGCCGGTACTTGCCGGTGAGCTTGCCGGCCGCCAGCGGGGCCCAGGCCAGTACGGCCAGGTCGAAGGCGCGCGCCTGGGGGAGCAGCTCCCGTTCCGGCGTGCGCTCCAGCAGGCTGTAGCGCAGCTGGGAGCCCGCGAACGCGGTCCAGCCGCGCAGCTCGGCGAGGGTGTTGGCCTGCGCGATCTCCCAGGCCGGCCAGTCGGACACGCCGACGTAGTGCACCTTGCCGGACCGTACGACGTCGTCCAGCGCGCGCATCACCTCCTCGACCGGGGTGAAGTTGTCCCGCGCGTGCACCCACAGGACGTCGAGGTGGTCGGTGCGCAGCCGGGCCAGGCTCTGTTCGACCGACTGCACCAGGTTCTTGCGGTGGCTGCCCGCCGCGTTCGGGTCGCCCTGGCGGGTGGCGCAGGTGTACTTGCTGGCCAGCACGAAGCGGTCCCGGCGGCCTTCGAGCAGCTCGCCGAGGATCGTCTCGGCGCTGCCGTCGGTGTAGTTGTTGGCGGTGTCGATGAAGTTGCCGCCCGCGTCCTCGTAGGCGTCGACGATCCGCGCACTGGTGTCCTTCGAGGCGCCCCAGCCCCAGTCGGAGCCGATGGTCATGGCGCCGAGGCTCAGCTCGCTCACCCGCAGACCGGTCCTGCCGAACAGTGTGTAACGCACGAAGAGTTCCCTCTCGCTCGGGTCGTGGATCACTCGGGTCCTGGATCAGACGCTAGGAGCTGGAGTGCCCTCCAGGGCAAGCCGCCCGGCCGGGTGCTGACAAATGTCACGGCGAAGCCGGTACACGCGGTACTGCCGCGGCACGGGGTGCCCGGGCGAAGCTGAGGGCGTCGTCACGGACGGACGGCGCGGACAGCGACTCGGAGGACCCATGAACAGCCAGGCCCCGCACGGCACGGAAGCGGCCACCGGCACCGGTACGGCCACCGCCCCCGCGCCCGGCTCGAAGCTGGAGGGCCCGCGGGCGCTGCTGCTGGACGCCGGCATCCCGATCGCGTCGTACTACCTCCTCACCGGCGCCTTCGGCATGAGCACCCTCGCCGCGCTGGCCTGGAGCGGCGCGCTGCCGGCCGCCCGCTCGCTGTGGAGCCTGGTCGGGGAGCGCCGTTGGAACGCCGTGGCCACGCTGATGACGGCAACCAACGTCGTCGGTCTGCTGCTGAGCCTGGTGGCGGGCGACGAGCGGCTGATGATGGCCAAGGACAGCGCCGTGAGCAGCACCTTCGGCCTGGCGGTACTGATATCCGCGCTGATCGGGCGGCCGATGATGGCGCCCATGCTCAAGCCGTGGATCACCAAGGGGGACGCGGCCAAGAGCGCCGTGTGGGACCGGCTGACGGCGGAGTCGGCGTGGTTCCGGCGGGTGCAGCGGCGGCACTCGGCGGTGTGGGGCGCGGCCCTGCTGGGGGAGTGCGTGGCCCGGGTGATCGGCGCGTTCACCCTGCCCGTGGACACGATGGTGTGGCTGGGCACGGTGATGCTGATAGCGGCGATCGTGCTCGCCATCGTGGCCAGCGGGGTGATCGGCATCGACAAGATGGAGAAGCTGGTACGGGCCGCAGCGGAGATGGAGACGGCAGCCGGGGCCGGGACGGCGGCCGGAGCGGCGGCTCCCGCCCCGGCCGGTGCCCCGGTCCCCGAGGTCAGCGCAACCCCGGCAGGGACCGCAGCTCGGTGATCCGCAGCACGCGGGCCAGCAGCAGGAAGAGCAGGGCCATGGTCGCGGCCCCGGCGGCGAGGGCGAGCGCCGTGGACCAGAAGGCGTCCCCGGTGGCACCGGCACAGGCATGGGCCGCCGCCCAGCCCACCGCCCCGGCCGCCAGCGCGGCACCGGTCAGCTTGCCGTACGTACGGCTCAGCCGGCGCCCGTCGAGCCGCCCCTCCAGCCGGCGGCGCAGCAGGAACGCGCTGGCCAGCAGCCCGACGGCGTACGCCACGGCGTACGCGGCGGCCATCCCGGTGACCGCCCACCGGGCCGGCAGCAGCAGGTGGCAGGCGGTGGCGAGCGCGATGTTGACGGCGGAGATGCACACGGCCAGCAGGAACGGCGTACGGGTGTCCTCGAAGGCGTAGAAGCCGCGCAGCAGCAGCGACTGGGCGGAGAACGGGATCAGGCCGAGCCCCAGGGCCTGGAGCATCTGTCCCAGCGGCACGGCGGACTCGGCGCTGGCGGCGCCGTGCGCGTACAGCAACTGCGCCATCTCCGGGCCGAAGGCCACGAAGAAGACAGCAGCCGGCACGATGACCGCGCCACTGACGCGCAGCGCGCGGGAGAGGTCGCCGCGCAGGTCGTCCAAGCGCTGCTCGGCGACCGCCCGGGTCATCCGGGGCAGCAGTGCGGTGATCAGCGAGATGGTGACGATGGACTGCGGCAGCCCCCAGATGTTCTGGGCGTAGCTGTACGAGGAGAAGCCGACGCCGGCCTTGGGCAGTTCCTGGTCGGCGGCGGTCGCGTAGTGCGCGACGATCGTCATGGAGACCAGGTTGGCCAGCACGAACAGCAGCGTCCAGCGCGCCGCGTTGGCGCTCTTGCGCAGCCCGGTGCCGCGCCAGTCGAAGCGCGGCCGGAAGCGGAACCCCGCCTCGCGCGCGTAGGGGATCAGCGCGAGCGCCTGGAGGGCGATGCCGATCGTGGTGCCGACGCCGAGCAGCCGCACCTGCGCGTCGGTGATCTCCGCCACCGTCTCCGGAACGGTCAGCAGGCCCACGTACGCGCCGAACATGGCGATCAGGACGACGTTGTTGAGCACCGGCGTCCACATCATCGCGCCGAACTTCCCGCGCGCGTTGAGCACTTGCCCGAAGATGCCGTACACCCCGTAGAAGAAGATCTGCGGCAGCAGGAACCGGGCGAAGACCACGGTCAGTTCGTAGGCGGCGTGGTTGTCCGGCGTGTCCGTCGTGTACAGGCTCACGATCCCGGGCGCCGCCCACACCGCGAGCAGCGTGCCGATGCCGAGGATCGTCAGTACGAGGGTGACCAGCCGCTGTTCGTGCGCCCGCCCCCCGTCCGGGTGCTCCGCCCGGGCCCGGACGAGCTGCGGCACGAGCACGGCGTTGAGCGCGCCGCCGATCAGCAGCGTGTACAGGCTCATCGGGACCAGGTTCGCCGTGTTGTACGTGGTGGCCAGCAGCCCCGTACCGAGGGCGGCGGCCTGGAGGACGCCCCGGAACAGGCCCGTCGCCCGGGAGACGACCGTGCCCGCGGCCATCAGGAGCGAGGAGCGGCGCAGGCTGCCAGAGGGCGGGCCGGATTCATCGCTTGACGCGGCATTCACGCCCCCGCCCCCGGTGTTGTCCGCCGTGTTCTTCCTGTGCGTATGCGTACGCATTCCCTCCACCATGACGGCAACCTAAACCCAGGACTTCACCGAACGCGACTTCCGCCCCGGTGGCCCCCGGCGGCCCGCGTGCCCATAGGCTCGGCGGCAGCGACGGGACGCCCGAGGGCCGCCCGGCCGGATCGTGGCGCCTTCGCGCGGGTCCGGGCCGCCGGAGGTCCTTCGCCGGCCACGAAGGGAAGAAAGACATGTCGACAGTTCACGCCGGAACCGGTGCGGCCGGCCGCGGAACAGCGGTGTCACTGGAGCGGCTGCACAGGGAACTGGTGCGCCGCAACCCCGGGGAACCCGAGTTCCACCAGGCCGCCCTCGAAGTGCTGGGGACCCTCGCCCCGGCGCTGGCGGCCCGTCCCGAATACGCCGAGGCCAAGATCGTGGAACGGCTCTGCGAGCCGGAGCGCCAGATCGTCTTCCGCGTGCCCTGGCAGGACGACGCGGGCACCGTCCACATCAACCGCGGCTTCCGGGTGGAGTTCAACAGCGCGCTCGGGCCCTACAAGGGCGGGCTGCGCTTCCACCCCTCCGTCAACCTCGGCATCGTCAAGTTCCTCGGCTTCGAGCAGATCTTCAAGAACGCGCTCACCGGCCTGAACATCGGCGGCGGCAAGGGCGGCAGCGACTTCGACCCGCACGGCCGCTCCGACGCCGAGGTGATGCGCTTCTGCCAGTCCTTCATGACCGAGCTGCACCGGCACCTGGGCGAGCACACCGACGTACCGGCGGGCGACATCGGCGTCGGCGGCCGGGAGATCGGCTACCTCTTCGGCCAGTACCGGCGGATCACCAACCGCTGGGAGGCCGGGGTGCTGACCGGCAAGGGCCTCGGCTGGGGCGGCTCCACGGCCCGCACGGAGGCCACCGGCTACGGCAACGTGCTGTTCACCGCCGAGATGCTGCGGCGGCGCGACGAGGACCTGGACGGGCAGCAGGTCGTGGTCTCCGGCTCCGGCAATGTCGCGATCTACACCATCGAGAAGGCCCAGGCGCTCGGCGCGAACGTGCTGACCTGCTCGGACTCCGGCGGCTATGTGGTCGACGAGAAGGGCATCGACCTCGTCCTGCTCAAGCAGGTCAAGGAGGTCGAGCGGGGCCGTATCGAGGAGTACGCCGACCGGCGCGGCGCGTCGGCCCGGTACGTGCCGGGCGGGCGGGTGTGGGACGTGGCATGCGATGTGGCGCTGCCGTCCGCCACCCAGAACGAACTGGACGCGGACGCCGCGCGCATCCTGGTGCGCAACGGCGTCAAGGCCGTCTCCGAGGGTGCCAACATGCCCACCACGCCCGAGGCGGTGGCCCTCCTCCAGGAGGCCGGGGTGGCCTTCGGGCCGGGCAAGGCCGCCAACGCGGGCGGCGTGGCCACCAGCGCGCTGGAGATGCGCCAGAACTCCGGCCGCGAGTCCTGGTCCTTCGAGCGCACCGAGGGCGAACTCGCGACGATCATGCGCACCATCCACGACACGTGCGCCGAGACCGCGGAGCGCTACGGGGCGCCCGGGGACTACGTCACGGGCGCGAACATCGCGGGCTTCGAGCGGGTAGCGGAGGCGATGGTGGCGCAGGGGCTGATCTGACGGGAGAGGCGGTGGGGCGACGGACAGCGCTTCTGTCGGCCCCGACCGGCCGGTGCCGGTCCGCTGTCGGTGGCGGCTCATAGAGTGACCGGTATGAACATCTGTGTCTTCTGCTCCGCCGCCGACCTCGACGCCCGCTACACCACCCCCGCACGGGAGTTCGCCGAGCTGATCGGCAAGGGCGGCCACGCGCTGGTGTGGGGCGGCTCGGACACCGGCCTGATGAAGGTCATGGCCGACGGCGTGGAGACGGCCGGCGGCCGGCTCGTCGGCGTCTCGGTGGACTTCCTCGCGCACAAGGTGCGGCCCGGGGTCGACGACATGGTGATCACGAAGGACCTCGCCGAGCGCAAGGCCGAGCTGCTGGCGCGCGCCGACGCGATCGTCGTCATGGTCGGCGGCACCGGCACGCTCGACGAGGCCACCGAGATCCTGGAGCTCAAGAAGCACGGCCTGCACACCAAGCCCGTGGTGCTCCTGAACACCGCCGGTTTCTACGACGGCCTCAAGGAGCAGTTCCAGCGCATGGAGGACGAGGGCTTCCTCCCGCTGCCGCTCACGGAGCTGGTCTTCTTCGCGGAGGACGGGGCCGGCGCGCTGGCGTACCTGGAGGAGCGGGCGGGCATCCAGGGCTGACGGGGACGGGGGTACGGAGCGAGGCGTACGGAGCTGGACGTACGGAGCGGCGGGGCCGCCCGGCTCGTCTCGGAACCGGTGATTCCGCTCCGCGCGGACGCACCCGCCCCGGCCCGCCGCCCGTCGTTAGGATCGCCCCATGGGTACGCACTTGATCACGGGCGCAGGATCGGGCATCGGAGCGGCGGTCGCGCGGCGGCTCGCGGACCGCGGCGAGGAGCTGTGGCTGCTGGCACGCGACGCGGGCCGCGCCAAGGAACTGGCCGAGCGGTTCCCCGGCGCCCGTACGGTGGTCGGCGACCTCGCCGCCCCCGAGAAGCTGGACTGGGCCTTCGGCAAGCAGTCGCTGCCGGACCGGCTGGACTCCCTGATGCACATCGCGGGCGTCGTCGAACTGGGCGCGATCGGCGACCTCGGCCCCAAGGCGTGGCAGCGCACGCTCGCCGCCAACCTCCTCTCGCCCGCCGAGCTGACCCGCCAGTTCCTCCCGCAGCTGCGGATCGCCAAGGGCCACGTGATCTTCGTCAACTCGGGCGCCGGCCTGAACGCGAACGCCCAGTGGGGCGCCTACGCCGCCAGCAAGCACGGCCTGAAGGCGCTGGCCGACTCGCTGCGCGCCGAGGAACACGGCAACGGCGTACGGGTGACCTCCGTCTACCCGGGCCGCACCGCCACCCCCATGCAGGAGAGCGTCTTCCGCCAGGAGGGCCGGGAGTACGACGCCTCGCAGTGGATCGACCCGGAGTCGGTCGCCACGACCATGCTCACCGCGCTGGACCTGCCGCGGGACGCGGAGATCAACGATCTGACGGTGCGTCCGGGGCGGTGAAAGACCGCGTCTTCAGCTGACCAGGGTCGGCAAGAACCAGCCCGTCCGGCGTTTGAGGACAAGCGAGCCGTAGGCGATGCGGTAACGGCCCCCGGCCCACGCGGCCCATGGACCACACCGCATACCCTCAGGTCGTGACCGAGAACAACACCCCCGCCCGCCTCGCCGGCAACGCCGGCACCGGCACCGCCACCGGCATCGGCTCGATGCCGGGCGGCGACGCCCGCGAGGCCGCCAGGACCGTGACCGGCTCGCTGGAGACGCTGCCGTACTTGCCGGAGCTGCCCGCCCGAGGGCCCGGCGCCGACATGATCGGCCGGACCGCCGGCCTCCTCGTCGAGGTGTACGCCCATGTGGAGCCGAGCGGCTGGCGGATCAGCGACCGGCCCGGCCGGGACACCCGGCGCGCCCGGTCCTGGATGGGTGAGGACCTCGACGCGCTGGAGGAGTTCACCCAGGGCTACGAGGGCGACCTCAAGGTCTCGGTGGTCGGCCCCTGGACCCTGGCCGCCGCCCTGGAGCTGCGCAACGGCGAGGCCGCCCTCGGCGACCCCGGCGCCTGCCGGGACCTGACGGCGTCGCTGGCCGAGGGCGTGCGCGCGCACCTCGCCGACCTGCGGCGCCGGGTGCCCGGCGCGCGCCCGGTGCTCCAGCTGGACGAGCCGTCCCTGACCGCCGTCCTGCGGGGCAGTGTGAAGACGGCGAGCGGCTACCGCACGCACCGCGCGGTGGACCGCGCCGTCGTGGAGGGCGCCCTGCGCGATCTGATCACCGCCGCCGGCGGCGTACCGGTGATCGTCCACTCCTGCGCCCCGGACGTGCCCTTCGCCCTGCTGCGCCGCGCCGGCGTCTCCGGCATTTCATTCGATTTCGGGCTGCTCACCGAGCGTGAGGAGGAGGCGATCGGCGAGGCGGTCGAGGGCGGCACGACACTGCTGGCGGGCGTGGTGCCGGGCGTGGACGGCCCATTGTCAGACCCTGCCGGTAGCGTCATGGGTGTCAGGACGCTGTGGCGCAGGCTGGGGCTGTCGCCGGGGACTCTCGCCGAGTCCGTGGTGGTCACCCCGTCGTGCGGACTGGCGGGCGCTTCGCCCGCATATGCCCGTACGGCCCTCGCCCACTGCGTCCGGGCCGCGAGATCGCTCGCAGACAACCCTGAGTGACGGCACTCAAGGACCACGGGAGGACGTAACGGTGGCCGGCGAAGAGCAGCAGGCGGGGCACGCGGTGCCCGCGAAGGCGCGGGAAGAGCACGCCCATCTGGCCGAGCAGATCGAGGAGCACCGCTTCCGCTATTACGTCAGGGACGCCCCCGTCATCAGCGACGCGGAGTTCGACAAGCTGCTGCGCTCGCTGGAGGCGCTGGAGGAGAAGCACCCGGAGCTGCGCACCCCCGACTCACCGACCCAGAAGGTCGCCGGGCAGTACGAAACCGAGTTCACCGAGGTCGCCCACCGCGAGCGGATGCTCTCGCTGGACAACGCCTTCGACGACGAGGAACTGGCCGCCTGGGCCGAGCGGATCGCGACGGAGCTGGGCGGCGACCCCAAGAGCGCCGGCTACCACTTCCTGTGCGAGCTGAAGGTCGACGGCCTCGCGGTCAACCTGACGTACGAGAACGGCCGGCTCACCCGCGCCGCCACCCGCGGCGACGGCCGTACGGGTGAGGACATCACGCCCAACGTCCGCACCATCACCGAGATCCCCGACCGCCTCAAGGGCGACCGCGTCCCGGAGCTGGTGGAGATCCGCGGCGAGGTCTACTTCCCCATGGAGAAGTTCCTCGAACTGAACGAGCGGCTGGTCGCCGACGGCAAGCCCCCGTTCGCCAACCCGCGGAACGCCGCCGCCGGCTCGCTGCGCCAGAAGGACCCCAAGGTCACCGCCACCCGCCCGCTCCACATGGTGGTCCACGGCATCGGCGCCCGCGAGGGCTTCGACATCGACTGCCAGTCGCACGCGTACGGCCTGCTGCGCGAATGGGGCCTGCCCACCTCCGACCACAACGAGGTCGTGGACTCCCTGGAGGCCGTGCGCGACTTCATCAAGCGCTACGGCGACCCGGAGACCCGGCGCACGGCCGTCGCCCACGAGATCGACGGCACGGTCGTCAAGCTGGACGAGATCGCCCTCCAGGGCCGCCTCGGCTCCACCTCGCGCGCCCCGCGCTGGGCGATCGCGTGGAAGTACCCGCCGGAGGAGGTCAACACCAAGCTGGTGGACATCCGCGTCGGCGTCGGCCGCACCGGCCGCGTCACGCCGTACGCCGTGGTCGAGCCGGTCACCGTCGCCGGCTCCGAGGTCGAGTTCGCCACGCTCCACAACCAGGACGTGGTCAAGGCCAAGGGCGTCTACATCGGCGACACGGTCGTGCTGCGCAAGGCGGGCGATGTGATCCCGGAGATTCTGGGGCCGGTGGTGGACCTGCGGGACGGCAGCGAGCGGGAGTTCGTGATGCCCGCCGAGTGCCCCGAGTGCGGTACGGCGCTCCAGCCCGCCAAGGAGGGCGACGTCGACCTGCGCTGCCCCAACGCCCGCTCCTGCCCCGCCCAGATCCGCGAGCGGCTGTTCTACCTGGCCGGCCGCAAGTCCCTGGACATCGAGAACTTCGGCTATGTGGCCGCCACGGCGCTGAGCCAGCCCCTGGAGCCCGCCGAGCCGCCGCTGAAGGACGAGGGCGATCTCTTCAGCCTGTCCATCGAGCAGCTGCTGCCCATCAAGTCCTATGTGCTGGACCCGGACAGCGGGCTGCCCAAGCGGGACCCCAAGACGGGTGAGGAGAAGGTCGTCACCTTCTTCGCCAACCAGAAGGGCGAGCCGAAGAAGAACGCCCTGGCGATGCTGGAGAACATCCAGGCGGCCAAGGAGCGCCCGCTGGCGCGCATCCTGACCGGACTGTCGATCCGTCATGTCGGCCCGGTGGCGGCCCAGGCGCTGGCCATGGAGTTCCGTTCGCTGGACCGGATCAGGGACGCGAGCGAGGAGGAGCTGGCCGCCGTCGAGGGGGTCGGCGCGACCATCGCGGCCTCGCTCAAGCAGTGGTTCGCCGAGGACTGGCACCGCGAGATCGTGGAGAAGTGGCGGGCCGCCGGTGTCCGGATGGAGGAGCAATCTGCCGAAGATGAAGGCCCGCGGCCTCTGGAAGGCGTCACCGTCGTTGTAACGGGCACACTTCAGTCACACACCAGAGATGGCGCGAAAGAAGCCCTGCAGCGGCTCGGAGCGAAGGTGACCGGTTCCGTTTCGAAGAAGACCGGTTTCGTGGTGGTGGGAGACAATCCTGGTTCGAAGTACGACAAGGCCATGCAGTTGAAGGTGCCTGTGCTGGACGATGACGGCTTCGCGGTGCTGCTGGAGCAGGGTCCCGATGAAGCACGAGCGGTAGCTGTCACTCCGCCTGAGGGCGAGTGAGGAGTCACCTCATCGGCGCATAGCAGATGGTTCCGGATGGCCGGGTCGCATTCGGGCAACCGCTGCCGATCGCTGCCCGTGGCGGCCTTCTGCGGCCTACTGTTGAGGTGTGCGCCTGCCGTGGCGCGGGCACAGCCGGCTGTGAGAGGTATCGGAATGAAACCGACCGACAGCGCCGCTCCGGCGTCGCGGCTTGGCCGGCTCGTCGTGCCCGCGCTGCCCGCGGCCGTCGTGCTGGCGGCGGGCGGCGCGCTCGCGGCGGGAGTGGTCCGGACGCTCGGCGCCGGCCGGGCGCTCTTCCCGGAAGGCGCCGTCGGCTGGGCCCTGGCCATCCTCACCGGCGTGATCGTGGGCCATCTGGTCGCACTCGGCCGCGACCGCTGGTGGGGCGGCACCGGCTCGGGCGCGGCCCTGGCCCTCGCCGTCCTGCTGCTGTACGGCTGGGTGCCCGCCGTCCTGGTGAGCGTGGCCGTCGTCGTCCTGGTCGGCGCGGCCCGCCGGCACCGCTGGCGACAGGCCCTGCTGCACGGCGCGGTGGACGTCCTCGGGATCGGCGCCGCGGCGCTGGGCCTCGCCGCCTTCCATGTCGTACCGACCATCGAGCACCCGTGGCAGCCCGCGGCCTGGGACCTGTCCGTCCTGCCGGACATCCTGGTCGCGGCGCTCGCCTATCTCCTGGTCACCCGCTCCCTGCTGTGGTTCACGATGGCGCCGCGCAGCGGCGGCCTGCCGAGCATCGCCCGGACGGCGCTGGCCCGGCAGGCCCTGGTCGGCGTGGCGCTGCTGGGCATCTCGCCGCTGATCGTGGTCGCCGCCGTGCACGCGCCGTTCCTGCTGCCGATGTTCGCGGTCCCGCTGATCGCCCTGGACTCCACCCTGTGGATCGCCCGCGCCCGCGCCGAGGAGCAGCTGCGCGACCCGCTGACCGGCCTGCCCAACCGGCAGTGGCTGCTGGAGCGCACCTGGACCGCGCTGGACGACGCCGAGCGTATCGGCGCCCGTTCCGCCCTGGTCCTGATCGACCTCGACCGCTTCCGTTCGGTGAACGACACCCTCGGCCACCTGGCCGGCGACCGGCTGCTGCTCCAGATAGCCGACCGGCTGCGGCACGCACTGCCACGCGGCGCGGAGGCCGCCCGCCTCGGCGGCGACGAGTTCGCGGTCCTGCTGCCCACCGCCGACTCCCTGACCAGCGCCCAGCGGGTGGCCCGCAACCTGGTCGCCGCGCTCGGCTCGCCGCTCGACCTGGACGGACTCACCCTCGTGCTGGAGGCCAGCGCCGGGGTCGCCGTCTTCCCCGACCACGCGCTGGACGCCGAGGGCCTGCTGCGCCGGGCGGACGTGGCCATGTACCAGGCCAAGCGGGACCGCAGCGGCGTCGAGGTCTACGAGGCCAAGCGCGACGGCAACACCCCGGACCGCCTGGGCCTGTTGGGCGACCTGCGCCGCGCGCTCGACGCCGGTGACGTGGAGCTGCACTACCAGCCCAAGGTGGGCTTCGACGGGCATGTGGCCGGGCTGGAGGCGCTGGTCCGGTGGGTCCATCCGGAGCGCGGCAGGGTTCCGCCGGACGAGTTCATCGCCATCGCCGAGTCCTCCGGGCTGATGCCGCGCCTGACCGAGTACGTCCTGGAGACCGCGCTCGCCCAGGTGGCCCGGTGGCGCGCCTCCGGCCTGGAGGTGCCGGTCGCGGTCAACGTCTCACCCCGTGACGTGCACACCCCCGGCTTCGCCGGAGCGGTGGCCGCCCGGCTGGCCCGCCATCAAGTGCCGCCCGGGTCGCTCCAGTTGGAGATAACGGAACACGTGCTGCTGGAGGACCCGCAGCGGGCCGCCGACACCCTGGCCGGGCTGACCGGGCACGGCGTCAAGATGTCCCTGGACGACTTCGGCACCGGCTATTCGTCCCTCGTCCACCTGCGCCGCCTCCCGGTCAGCGAGCTGAAGATCGACCGCAGCTTCGTCGCCCGGCTGGCGGTGGACAACGAGGACGCCGAGATCGTCCGCTGCACCCTGGACCTGGCCCACTCGCTGGGCCTGCTGGTGGTCGCCGAGGGCGTCGAGGACGACGAGACCTGGGAGCGGCTGCGCGATCTGGGCTGCGACGCGGTGCAGGGCTGGCTGGTCGCCGCCGCGATGCCGCCGGACGAGACCACCGCCTGGCTGCGGGCCCGCGGCGAGCGCGGCTGGCAACGCGAGACGGAGCGGTCCGTCACGGAGCCCCAGCACGAGCGCGCCGCGGCGGTCGAGGAAGCCGACCAGCGCGTCACCTGAGCTCCGGCACCCCCGCGGGCCGCCCGCCCGCGCAGGGCCGGCTCCTTTCCGTACGGCCGCCCGCCCCGCCCCGTACGCCCCGGGAGCAGTGCCCGGCGAGCCGCACCGGGAATGCGTTTCGAACCTCTATTGCGTACGCCATAGGATTGGGCCGGACATCTGGAAGAACAGCCAAGACACTCACCCTGAGGATCGCTGCATGCCTGGCATCACGCGCGAGGAGGTCGCCCACCTCGCCCGGCTGGCGCGCTTGGAGCTGAAGGACGAAGAGCTCGATCACTTCGCCGGACAGCTCGACGACATCATTGGCGCGGTCGCCCGCGTCTCCGAGGTCGCCGACCAAGACGTACCGCCGACCTCCCACCCGCTGCCCCTGACCAACGTCATGCGCCCGGACGTGGTCCGTCCCTCGCTGACGCCCGAGCAGGCGCTGTCCGGCGCCCCGGCCCAGGAACAGCAGCGTTTCAAGGTGCCGCAGATCCTGGGGGAGGAGTGACCGACATGGCAGATCTGATCAAGCTCACGGCCGCCGAGATCGCGGCGAAGATCGCCGCCGGTGAGGTCACCGCCGTCGAGGTCACCGAGGCGCACCTGGCCCGTATCGAGGCCGTCGACGAGAAGGTGCACGCCTTCCTGCACGTGGACCGCGAGGGCGCGCTCGCCCAGGCCCGCGCCGTGGACGCCAAGCGCGAGCGCGGCGAGAAGCTCGGCCCGCTGGCCGGTGTGCCGCTCGCGCTGAAGGACATCTTCACCACCGAGGGCGTCCCCACCACCGTCGGCTCCAAGATCCTCGAAGGCTGGATCCCGCCGTACGACGCGACGCTGACCAAGAAGCTCAAGGCAGCCGACGTCGTCATCCTCGGCAAGACCAACATGGACGAGTTCGCCATGGGGTCCTCCACCGAGAACAGCGCCTACGGCCCGACCGGCAACCCGTGGGACCTCACCCGTATCCCCGGCGGCTCCGGCGGCGGCTCCTCCGCGGCCCTCGCCGCCTACGAGGCCCCCCTCGCCATCGGCACGGACACCGGCGGCTCGATCCGCCAGCCCGCCGCCGTCACCGGCACCGTCGGCGTCAAGCCCACCTACGGCGCGGTCTCCCGCTACGGCATGGTGGCGTTCTCCTCGTCCCTCGACCAGGGCGGTCCCTGCGCCCGTACGGTCCTGGACGCGGCCCTGCTGCACGAGGTCATCGCCGGCCACGACGAGCTGGACTCGACCTCCATCGACGCGCCGGTCCCGCCGGTCGTCGAGGCGGCCCGCAACGGCGACGTCAAGGGCATGCGCATCGGCGTCGTCAAGGAGTTCTCCGGCGAGCACTACCAGGCCGGCGTCATGCAGCGCTTCAACGAGTCCGTCGAGCTGCTGCGCGAGCTGGGCGCGGAGGTCGTGGAGATCTCCTGCCCGTCCTTCGACCTCGGCCTGTCGGCGTACTACCTCATCGCGCCCTCCGAGTGCTCCTCGAACCTGGCCCGCTTCGACGCCATGCGCTACGGCCTGCGGGTCGGCGACGACGGCACCCGGTCGGCCGAGGACGTCACGGCCCTGACCCGCGAGGCCGGCTTCGGCCCCGAGGTCAAGCGCCGCGTGATGCTCGGCACGTACGCGCTCAGCTCCGGCTACTACGACGCGTACTACGGCTCCGCCCAGAAGGTGCGCACGCTCATCACCCGGGACTTCGAGAAGGCGTTCGAGCAGGTCGACGTGCTGGTCTCGCCGACCACGCCCACCACCGCCTTCCCGATCGGCGAGCGCGCCGACGACCCGATGGCGATGTACCTCGCCGACCTGTGCACGATCCCGACGAACCTGGCAGGCAACGCGGCCATGTCGCTGCCCTGCGGCCTGGCCCCCGAGGACGGGCTGCCGGTGGGTCTGCAGATCATCGCTCCTGCCATGGCCGACGACCGGCTCTACAAGGTCGGTGCCGCGGTCGAGGCCGCGTTCACCGCCCGTTGGGGGCACCCGCTGCTTGAGGAGGCACCGTCCCTGTGAGTGGAAAGCTCGCGAAGGCCAAGGGCTTCAAGAAGTCCAAGGCCGGTACGTATCTGTCCATCGGCACCACGCTGTTCGGTGCGGTGAGCGTCATCAAGCAGGCGAAGGCGGCCAAGGGCGAGCAGGACAAGCTCCAGCTCCTCGATGCCGTCGTCTCCGCCGCCGCCATCGCCACCGGAGTCGCGCTGCTGGTCCGCGATCTGCGCCGTCTCAACAGCGACGACGTGCTCGCGGGCTGAGCGGGACTGAAAGGTTAGTTTCGTGACCGTCACTGAACTGGTGTCGTACGAGGACGCGCTGGCCACCTACGACCCCGTGATGGGTCTTGAGGTGCACGTCGAACTCGGCACCAAGACCAAGATGTTCTGCGGGTGCTCGACCGCCCTGGGCGCCGACGCCAACTCGCAGACCTGCCCCACCTGCCTCGGCATGCCCGGCTCGCTGCCGGTCGTCAACGCGGTCGGCGTCGAGTCCGCGATCAAGATCGGCCTGGCGCTGAACTGCTCCATCGCCGAATGGTGCCGCTTCGCCCGGAAGAACTACTTCTATCCGGACATGCCGAAGAACTTCCAGACGTCGCAGTACGACGAGCCCATCGCCTTCGACGGGTACCTGGACGTCCAGCTGGAGGACGGCGAGATCTTCCGCGTGGAGATCGAGCGCGCCCACATGGAGGAGGACACCGGCAAGTCGACGCACGTCGGCGGCGCCACCGGCCGTATCCACGGCGCGTCCCACTCCCTGCTGGACTACAACCGCGCCGGCATCCCGCTCATCGAGATCGTCACCAAGCCCATCCAGGGCGCGGGCGAGCGGGCCCCCGAGGTCGCCAAGGCGTATGTCGCCGAGCTGCGCGAGCTGATCAAGGCGCTGGGCGTGTCCGAGGCCCGCATGGAGATGGGCCAGATGCGCTGCGACGTGAACCTGTCGCTGCGCCCCAAGGGCACCGAGAAGTTCGGCACCCGCTCGGAGACGAAGAACGTCAACTCGCTGCGGTCGGTCGAGCGCGCCGCGCGCTTCGAGATCCAGCGGCACGCGGCCGTGCTCTCCTCGGGCGGCACGATCATCCAGGAGACCCGCCACTTCCACGAGGAGGACGGCTCCACCACCCCCGGCCGGGTCAAGGAGGAGGCGGAGGACTACCGCTACTTCCCCGAGCCCGACCTGGTCCCGGTGGCCCCGTCCCGCGAGTGGGTCGAGGAACTGCGCCAGGGCCTGCCCGAGCTGCCGCGCGTACGCCGCAACCGGCTGCGCGAGGAGTGGGGCATCTCCGAGCACGACATGCAGTCGATCCTGAACGCGGGCGCCGTGGACCTGATCGTCGCCACCACCGAGGCCGGCGCGGACTCCGCCGCCGCCCGCAAGTGGTGGATGGGCGAGCTGGCCCGCCGCGCCAACGAGGACGGCGTCGAGCTCGCCGCCCTGCCGATCACCCCGCAGCAGGTCGCGCGGGTGGCGGCGCTGGTCGCCGAGGGCTCCCTCAACGACAAGCTGGCCCGCCAGACCATCGAGGGCGTCCTCGCGGGCGAGGGCGACCCGGACACCGTCGTCGAGAAGCGTGGCCTGAAGGTCGTCTCCGACGAGGGTGCGCTGGGCAAGGCCGTGGACGAGGCCATCGAGTCCAACGCCGCCATCGCCGACAAGATCCGCGGCGGCAAGGTCGCGGCGGCCGGCGCCCTGGTCGGTGCGGTCATGAAGGCCACCCGCGGCCAGGCCGACGCGGCCCGCGTCCGCGAGCTGATCTTGGAGAAGCTGGGCGTCGAGGGCTGACGTCCGGTAACGCGGCAAGGGGCGGCACACCGGTGGTGTGCCGCCCCTTTCGCTGCCCTACGGCAGGTTGTGCACGTGCGGTCCCACCGCGTTCGACCAGGCGTTGCCGGTCGCCGCGTCCCAGTTGGTGGACCAGGTCATGGCGCCGCGCAGGGACGGGTAGGTCTTGGCGGGCTTGAAGGAGCCGCAGCCGGTGCCCTTGGTGAGGCAGTCCAGCGCGTTGTTGACGACGCCGGGCGATACGTAGCCGCCGCCGGCGGCGCGGGTGGAGGCCGGGACGCCGATGCCCACCTGGGACGGGTCGAGGCCGCCTTCGAGCTGGATGCAGGCCAGGGCGGTGAGGAAGTCCACCGTGCCCTGCGAGTAGACCTTGCCGTCGCAGCCGAGCATCGAACCGCTGTTGTAGTACTGCATGTTGACGACGGTGAGGATGTCCTTGATGTTCAGCGCGGTCTTGAAGTAACCGCCCTGGGGGGACTGCATGTCGATGGTCTGCGGGGCCATGGTGATGACCAGCTTGCTGCCCGCCTTCTGCGACAGCGAGCGCAGGGCCTGCGACATGTAGGTCGGGTTGATGCCGTTTTCGAGGTCGATGTCGACGCCGTTGAAGCCGTACTCCTGCATCAGCGCGTAAGCACTGTTGGCGAAGTTGTTCGCGGAGGCGGAGTCGTTGACGGAGATGGTGCCCTTCTCACCGCCGACGGACAGGATGACGTTCTTGCCGGCCGCCTGCTTCGCCCTGATGTCGGCCTTGAACTGCGCGACCGTGTAGCCGCCCAGGCCCGCCGAGTCGAGGTTGAAGGTGATCGCGCCGGGCGTGGTGGTGGCGTCCGCGAAGGAGACCGCGATGATGTCGTACTGGTCGGACACATCGCTGATCTTCTGTACGGTCGCGCCGTTGTTGAAGTTCTGCCAGTAGCCGGTGACCGCGTGCTTCGGCACGGAGGGGCCGGGGTTGCCGCCGCCCGGGGACGTGGTGGCGGTGACCTCGGCGGACTTGGCGGACTCGCCCGCCGCGTTGGTCGCGGCGACCTGGAAGCGGTACGCGGTGGCGGGGCTCAGGCCGGTCACGGTGGCCGACGTGCCGGTGACCGCCTGCACCTTGGCGCCGTCGCGGTAGACGTGGTAGCCGGTGGCGTACTTGGCCGGGTTCCAGGACAGCGCCACGGAGGACGAGGTGACCGCCCCCGCGGTCAGCCCGGTGGGCGCGTCGGGGACCGGGTCGCCCGGGTCGCCGTTGCCTCCGCCGTCCGGTCCGAAGACGCTGATGTCGTCGGCGAAGTAGGCGGCCTGCCCGTACCACCCGTGGGTGTAGACGGTGACGGAGGTGGTGGAGGGGCCGGTGGTGAAGGTGGTCTTCAGCTGCTGCCAGGTGGTGGCGCCCGGGGCCCAGGTGGACACGTCGGTGGTACCGGTGCCGCTCGCGCCGAGGTAGACGTACGAGCCCTGGACGTACGCGCTGAGCGTGTACGTGGAGTTGGGCTTGACCGCCACGGTCTGCGAGCACCTGGCCTGGTCCGTGCCGGAGGGCGTGGCCTTCAGGGCCGAAGTGCCGCCGTGCACGGGGGACGACACGGTGGAACCGGCGCCCGCCGAACACGTCCATCCGGAGAGCCCGGACTCGAACCCGGGATTCTTCGCGTTGTTGACGTCGGCGGCGGCACCGGCGGCGGCGTGGGGGGCCGCCGAGGCGCCGGCCGCGGTGCCGGTGACGGCGAGGGCGGCGGCCGCCAGTCCGGTGACGGCGGTGCCGAGCCACCGTCTGTGCCGGGAGCGGGGGGTGCGGGACATGAGGGGGTGCGGCATGGCTGTCTCCAAGTGATGAGCCCGGAAGAGCCGCCCGCCGGGTCCGGAGAGCGGGGCGGGCGCTGCGCACAAAATGGTCCAGACCAATGCGGTTGTCAAGAGTTTGTGGAGTGTTCATGGATGGCCGTCCGTTGGCGGGGCACCCGGGAGAACCGTTCTTTCGGATGACGCGGGCCGGTGGCGCGCCCTCCTGAGGGAGGGCGGGCAGTCGCGTTCGTACACCGTTCTCCCTAGGGGCGAGTTGGTCTCGGTGGACGATGTTCCGGGGCCGTGCGGGCCCGATGGTGGAGAGGTGAATCACGAGCAACCACCGTCAACCCCACCACAGTTACGGGAGCGGACCATGGCCGAAGTGAAGCGCCGGACCCTGCTCGCGGGCGCGGCGGCGCTCGGCGGCACGGCCGCGGCCGTGGCGGCGCCGGGCATCGCGGCAGCGTCCACCACCGCCCCCGGGGCCGCCGCCTCCCCGGCTCCCGTCACCCTCGGCCCGGACGACCCGCGCTACTCCTCGCTCACCCGCCGCGGCAGCAACGGCCGCTTCGTCGGCAAGCCCGAGCGCGTCCACGTCGTGAGCACCACCGAACAGGTCGTCGCCGCCGTACAGCGGGCCGTACGCGACGGCAAGCGCATCGCCGTACGCAGCGGCGGCCACTGCTTCGAGAACTTCGTCGACGACCCGTCCGTCCGCGTACTGATCGACACCTCGCCCATGCGCGCGGTGCGTTACGACGCCGCCCGCCGCGCGTTCGCGGTCGAACCCGGCGCCCTGCTCGGCGAGGTCTACCGCGCCCTGTTCCTCGGCTGGGGCGTGTCCATCCCGGCCGGCGCCACCGCGGAGGTCGGGGTCGGCGGGCATGTCCTCGGCGGCGGGTACGGCACGCTCTCGCGGCGGTACGGGCTGTCCGTGGACCACCTGTACGCCGTCGAGGTCGTCGTGGTCGACCGGTCGGGCCGGGCCCGCAGCGTGGTGGCCACCCGCGACCCCAAAGATCCCCACCACGACCTGTGGTGGGCGCACACCGGCGGCGGGGGCGGCAACTTCGGCATCGTCACCTGCTACTGGTTCCGCGACCCGGCCGCCAAGGGCGACGACCCCGCCCGGCTGCTGCCCAAGGCCCCGGCCTCCATCCTCAGCTTCTCCGCGACCTGGAACTGGAAGGACATCGACGAACGCGCCTTCACCCGCCTGGTGCGCAACCACGGCACCTGGCACGAGCACAACAGCGCCCCGGACTCCCCGTACGCCGACCTGTTCAGCGTACTCATGCTCAGCACCCGCAACACCGGTACCAACCTCCTGGTAGGCCACCTGGACGCCACCACCCCGGACGCCGAGCGGCGGATGCGCGCCTACGTGGACGCCGTCGCCGGCGGGACGGGCGCCAAGCCGACCGTCCAGCACACGGTCAGGCCCTGGCTTGAGGCGGTCGCCCTCGTCCAGGAAACCGAACCGGCCCCGTTCAAGGTCAAGTGCGGCTACCTGCGCAAGGGCTACACGGAGCGCCAGCTCACCGCCCTTCACCACCACCTGGCGGGCCCGGCGTCGGAGAACATCTCCGGGGCGCTGTGGCTGGTCTCGTACGGCGGAAAGGTCAACACCGTCGCACCGGACGCGACCGCCGTCGCCCAGCGCGACTCGATCCTCAAGGCGATCTACATGACCAGCTGGGAGGGCGAGGAGCCGGCCGGGGCGAAGCCGCTGGCCTGGCTCCGCGACTTCTACCGTGACGTGTACGCGGACACCGGCGGCGTGCCCGTACCGGGCGAGGTCAGCGACGGCTCCTTCATCAACTACCCGGATCGTGACCTGTCCGACCCAAAGCTCAACACCTCCGGCGTTCCGTGGCACACGCTCTACTACAAGGACAACTACCCGCGGCTGCAACGTGTGAAGGCTCGTTGGGATCCGCGGGATGAGTTCCGGCATGGGTTGTCGGTGCGGCTGCCTGGGTGATGTGGTCCGGGCCCGGGGCGGTTGCCGTGATGGTGGTGGTCAGCTCTCGCCGGGTGGGGTGACGAAACCTCGGGTGGGGCCGCTATCAGCGGGTCGGGTGGGTTTCGGGTCGGTTTCCCGAACCGGGCGACGACGGCCGCCAGCACGTCAGGGGTGGTGTCCTTCCGCACCGTGGGATCGGGGCTGTCGTACACGTTGCGGGTTGACCCGCTGCGGCCGCTCGCCCTCTCCAGGGTGGGCGACCGGAGGGGGCTCAACGGGGCGCCGGAAGCGGCGGAACATCCGGCTGCCCCTCGTTCAGTTCCAGGCGGCGTACGAGCGCCACGTCCTGGAACGTCCGGGCGAACGTCGGATGCCCCGTATGGCCCGTGTGGGCCATCGCCGCCAGGTCGGCCGCCTTCAGGTCGGCGGTCGGCGTCAGCGTCCATGGGCACCCGCCGGTCAGGCAGCACGCCGATACGGTGATCTCGCTTTGCGGGTGCGTGCCGATGGTGTGCCTCACGGCGCGGATCACGCTGCGGGGACTCACGGGCGTACCGCCGGAGTGTTGACCGGCAGTCCCAGTACGCGCGGCTCGTGCGGGTGGTTACGGATCTCCAGGGAGCAGTCCAGGGCCGCCGAATGGTTGGTGTAGCCGTCCGCCGTGCCCTTTCCCGTCCGGTACGCCCGCCGCCATGCCGCGGCGTGCGCGCATACCACGCAGTCCTGGACCGGTACCGGTTCGGGCGACGGGGCCCGCATGGGCAGGTTGACCGGCGGTTCCGGGTAGCCGCGGTGGGGCGTGGAGCGGGCCCGGCTCACGACCGGACGTGTCCAGGTCAGCGCCCGCGCGCGCTCCTCGACAGTGGGCTTGCGCAGCAGTTCGGGACGCACCGCCCACTCACGTCCGCCACCGGGCGGGGCGAGGTACGCGGCCCCTTCGTCCCGCCTGCGTACCTCGCCGATCCTGTCGCTCGTCGTGTCCACCGCGTACGTTCCCGTGGTGGGGGCCCAGTTGTAGCCCATGGTTCATCGCCGTCCCCTCGTGGTCCGATGACATCCACGGTAGAAACGGCAACTTCCCGCTGTCTGTGGCACTTTGTGAGGCCAATAGCGGGAAGTGCCACAAACGCTAGAGCGGCAGGCCCACCACGTCGGCCATCGTCCGCATATCCGCCGTCAACGTCCGTCGTCCCCGGACCACCCGGCCGAGAACGTCACGGGCATAACGCTGATTCGGCAGCCATTCGGGGCTGTCGGAACGGATCTGCTCCAGCCTGCCGAACGCCTCGGCGTATTCACCCGTTTTGGCGTACGCGTCGGCCACGTCCAGCAAGTGCCGGTTCCGGTTGTTCGACGTGGGCTTGAGGCTGAAGACGGGCACACGTTCGGCGATACGGAGCACCATGTCGGGCCGGTCGATCACGCCGGCGTTCTCGGCGGCCTTGAGCTTGACCGTGGTCGGCCCGAACGTGCGGAGGAAGTCGTTGTTCGGGGCGTGCTCGCGTCCGAGGGCGACGGCTGCCGCCGTGGCGAACCTCAAGGCGTCCTCGGCGTCGCCCGGCTGCGAGTTCCGGACGGCGGCAGCGGACACGCGCAGCAGCATCCAGCCCCAGGTGCTCAGCTCCGCCGGAGTCGCGCGGGACACCCGGGGCTCGGTCTCGTCGGCCCACTTCACGGCCAGGTCGTACGCCTTGCCCAACTCGCCCTGACGCAGCAGCAGCCAGCACAGCGTATTGACGGTGGCCGCACCTTCCATGCGGTCCGCCGAATCGTCCAGGGCGCGTTCAAGAGCTGTCTCGGCGGCCGAGAACTGCCGGGTCTGAACCATGAGCCACCCGGCGAGCTGCAAGAGCCGTACCCGTACTGCACGGCCCTCTGAGCCGAGCGCTTCGGCGTCCCGCAGCAGGGACGGCAGCAGTGCCGCCAGTGCCGTGTACTGGTCGTGGGCGAAAAGGGGAGCCGCTTCGCGGAGGGAGTCGCGTATTCCGCTGACGGTGGGCGGCTCATCGTCCAGCCCTGGGGCGACGGGGGGACGTACCAGTGCTTCCCGGACGGCCGCCCAGCGATCCACCGTGTCAGCCCCGGCATCCTCCGGGTTCGGTCCGCCGGCCAGGCGCATCGTTGGCACCCTCAGCGCGTGTGCGAGCTTGCGCAGTGTCTCCAGGCGGGCTGTTTCCCGCTCGCCTTGTTCGAGCTTCCGGATGGACGAGAGCGAGACTCCCGATGCATCGGCCAGTTCACGCTGTGACAGCCCGCGACGCTTGCGGACTTCTTTGACCCTCTGCCCCGCAGTGCTCATGCTTCGAGCGTACGACGCGGACCTCACCCATGGCATGGGAAAGGACCCGGACCCGCCCAGCGGGGAAGCGCGGACCACCGGTCGTCCCACCCCCATAAACCGGCCCCACCTGTTCTCAAACTTGTCACCCCGATACCTATCGGACGCCACGCAGCTCCACTACCGTCCCGCTCGCCCCCGCCAATGGGCCGGTGGTGAACCATTGCCCGACCGTGGGCAGTCGACTGGGAGGTCGAGCGTGGCATCCGAGGTATCTCGCAGACGGGTCGTGGGACTTGGCGCGGCGGCGGTCGGGGCGGCCGCCGCCGCTTCGCTGCTGCCGCCGTCGCTCCAGCAGGCGCTGGCCGCCGGACCGGCCGCCGCCGGGCACGGGCACGGGCGTGGGCGAGGCGGACTCGATGCCATCCGGCACGTCGTGGTGCTGATGCAGGAGAATCGTTCCTTCGACCACTACTTCGGCATGCTGCGCGGCGTACGCGGCTACGCCGACCGCAACGCGATCCGGCTCCCGAACGGCCGCAGCGTCTACGAGCAGCCGGGCGCGGCCGGCGCCGGGACCGTGCTGCCCTTCTCCGTACGCGAGGCCGCGGCGGCCCAGAAGAAGGACCTCCAGTACATCGGCGCGCTCAACCACGACTGGTCCGGCGGCGCCAAGGCATGGCGCGACGGGTGGATGGACAACTGGGTCACCGCCAAGACGGCCGCCACCATGGCCCACTACGACCGCCGGGACGTGCCGCTGCACTACGAGCTCGCCGACACCTTCACCGTCTGCGACGCCTACCACTCCTCGATCCACTCCTCCACCAGCCCCAACCGCAACCACCTGGTCAGCGGCTGGACCGGGCCCGAGCCGGGCTCCGGCAAGCGCGCGGTGGGCAACGACGCCTACGCGGAGGACACCCACTCCGGCTACGCCTGGCCCACGTACGCCGAGCGCCTGGAGAAGGCGGGGCACAGCTGGCGCGTCTACCAGGAGTGGGACAACTTCACCGACAACAACCTGGAGTTCTACGCCACCTTCAAGGCCGTCATGAAGAAGGCGCTCGCCAAGGTGGGCGGCGGCGTGCAGAACATGACCGCCTTCTACGGGAAGGTCGCCGCGGCCGGGGAAGCGGAGCGCAAGCGCTTGCAAGGGCTGCTGGACGAGGGCGTACGGGCGCTTGGCGCGGCCGATCGCAGCCTCTTCGAGCGCGCGCTGCGCCGGGGCGAGCCGGGTTCCACAGCCACCGCCTTCGCCGCCGACGTCGCCGCGGGCAAGCTGCCCGAGGTGTCCTACATCGTCCCCTCCGCCGCGGATTCCGAGCACCCCGGCTCGTCCTCGCCGGTCGCCAGCGCCACCATCGTCTACAAGGTCCTCGACGCGCTCGGCAAGAACCCGGACGTGTGGCGGCACACCGCGTTGTTCCTCACGTACGACGAGAACGACGGCTTCTTCGACCACGTGCCGCCGCCGGTACCGCCCCAGGGCACGGAGGGCGAGTTCTGGGACGGCAAGCCCACCGGGCTCGGGATCCGCGTGCCGATGCTGGTCATCTCGCCCTGGACGGTGGGCGGCTACGCCTGCTCGCAGGTCTTCGACCACACCTCCATCGTCCGCTTCCTGGAGCGCTGGACGGGCGTGCGCGAGCCCAACATCAGCGCCTGGCGGCGCACCGTATGCGGCGATCTGACCACCGCCTTCGACTTCTCGCGCGGGCGCAAGCAGCCCGCCGTGGAGCAGCCCGGCGCGATCCCGCCGTTCAGCGGGCGCTGGTCCCCGCGCCCGCCGCGCGAGCAGCAGCTGCCGCGCCAGGAGGAGGGCACCCGGCCCGCGCGCCCACTGCCGTACCAGCCCGACGCGGACGGCGCCTACGACGCACAGGGCAAGCGCTTCCGGCTCACGGTGCGCAACACCGGCCGGGCGAGCGCGCACTTCGCGCTGTACCCGTACGCGGGGGAGTACGGCACGCCGCAGCACCGCGACGTGCTGGGCCGGGCCGACTGGGAGGTGCCGGTCAAGGACGGTACGTACCGCTTCACCCTCACGGGCCCCAACGGTTTCCGGCGGGAGCACGCCGGTACGGCCGCGGGCGCCGCCGCGGCGGTCCGGATCGGCACCCGCCTGGACGCGCACCGGCGTGAGCTGCACCTCACCCTCGTCAACAAGGGGCGTACGGACCTCACCTTCACGCTGAAGCCGCTGGCGTACAGCGGCGCGAAGCCGCGCACGGTCACCGTACGGGCAGGCAGCACGCGTACCGTCGCGCACGCCGCGGCGGCCGCGCACGGCTGGTACGACCTGGACCTGTCCGTCGCGCAGGACGCTTCCTTCCACCGCCGTTTCATGGGCCACATCGAGAACGGGAAGGAATCGATCACCGGCTGACCGGGAGCGGGCGGGACCGGACACTTCCGGGGTGGGACCGGGCTCCTCTCGGCCGGAACCGGGCGTCTACCGGTCGTCCGGTGATTCCCGGCCGGGGTTCCGCTTCCGGGTCCCTTTGTGGGGAAGTCCACAAAAGGGTCAATGGATCTTTTCCTGCTGTCACTCTGCAAGAGGTACGGGCCCGTCGCTCCTTCGTCGGCAGGCGGCGGTCCCGTGCTTCCCCCTCCATTACGCGTTCGGCACCACGGGTACACCCCGGGAGACATCGGCGCCTGACCCGGGAAGCAGACGAAGAGCTTGATGACCGCACTGACCCGGTGGTGCCTGCGGCGCCGCATCGTCGTGATCGTGCTCTGGCTCGCCGCCTTCGCGGGAGCCGCCGCCGCGGCCGGAGCCGCCGGCTCCGCCTACTCCGACCGCTACGACGTCCCCGGGACCGAATCCGGGCAGGCCGGAGCCCTGCTGGCCAAGGCGTTCCCGGACCAGGCCAGGGGCGGTGACACCATCGTGTGGCACACCGCGTCCGGCACCGTCCGCGCGGGCGCCGTGCAGAAAGACCTCCAGCAGACCCTCGACAAGATCGCCCGGCTGCCCGGGGTCGCGTCCGTGCAGGGGCCGTACGGGCCCCAGGGGGCGGGCCGGATCAGCCACGACGGGCACACCGCCTACGCGGAACTGTCCTTCGACGCCCCCGCCAACGGCGCCGAGGACCTGGACAAGGCCCAGGTCCAGCGCGTGGTGGACACCGCCAAGGCCGCCGAGGGCGACGGACTCCAGGTGGAGCTGGGCGGCGCGGGCATCGCGGTCACCGAGTCCTCGGGGACCCACCTCGCCGAGGCGATCGGCCTCGCCGCCGCCGGAGTCGTCCTCTTCCTCGCCTTCGGATCGCTCGCCGCCACCCTCCTGCCGCTGGTCACGGCGGTGGTGAGCGTGGGCACCGCCTCGGCGGGCATCGCGCTGCTCGGCCACGCCATGACGGTGGCCGACTTCGCCCCGATGCTGGGCATGCTCGTCGGCCTCGGGGTCGGCATCGACTACGCGCTTTTCATCGTGACCCGGCACCGCAGAGGGCTGAAATCCGGCCTCACCGTGCGGGAGGCCGCCGAGCGCGCGGTCAGCGTCTCCGGGCGCGCGGTGGTCTTCGCGGGGGCCACCGTCTGCATCGCCCTGCTCGGCATGTTCGTGCTGCGGCTGGGCTTCCTCAACGGCGTCGCCATCGCCGCCTCGCTCACCGTCGTCCTGACCGTCGCCGCCTCGATCACCCTGCTTCCGGCGCTGCTCGGCGTGATCGGGGAGCGGGCGCTGAGCCGGCGCGAACGGCGGCGGCTGGCCGCCGACGGGCCCCTGCCCGAGCCGCCCGCGGGCTTCGCCGCGCGCTGGTCCGGCTTCGTCGAACGGCATCCAAAGCTGCTCGGGGCAGCCGCCGCGGCCCTCATGCTGCTGCTGGCACTGCCCACGCTCTCCCTGCACCTGGGCACCTCCGACCAGGGCAACAACCCCGCCACCAGCACCACCCGCCAGGCGTACGACCTGCTCGCCAAGGGCTTCGGGCCGGGCTCCAACGGGCCGCTGTCCCTGGTCGGCGACCTGGACGGGGCCAAGGACCGGCTGGCTTTCGACCGGCTGCCGGACCAGCTGCGCGGCACCCCGGGGGTGGCGCAGGTCCAGGGCCCGGAGTTCGACGGCAGCGGCAGCACGGGCGTGATCACCGTCGTACCGGACGGCTCCCCGCAGTCCCGGCAGACCTCCGACCTGGTGGAACGGCTGCGCGACGAGGTGCTGCCGAAGGCCGCCGAGGGCACCGGCATGAAGGTCCACGTGGGCGGGGTGACCGCGAGCTACGACGACTTCGCAGCCGTCATCGTGGGCAAACTGCCGCTCTTCGTGGGCACCGTCATCGGCCTGGGCTGCGTCCTGCTGCTCCTCGCCTTCCGCAGCATCGGCATACCGCTGAAGGCCGCCGCGATGAACGTCGCGGCCGTCGCGTCCTCGTTCGGGATCGTGGTGGCGATCTTCCAGTGGGGGTGGGGGAGCGAACCGCTCGGGCTGGGCAGCGCGGGCCCGATCGAGCCGTTCCTGCCCGTGATCATGGTGTCCGTGCTGTTCGGGCTCTCCATGGACTACCAGGTCTTCCTGGTCAGCCGGATGTACGAGGAGTGGCGGCGCACCGGCGACAACTGCCGCGCCGTACGGGTCGGACTGGCCGAGACCGGCCGGGTGATCAACTCGGCGGCGGTCATCATGATCGCGGTCTTCGCGGCGTTCGTGCTCAGCGGCGACCGCATCGTGGCCATGTTCGGCATCGGCCTGGCCGCCGCCGTCGCCCTGGACGCCTTCGTCCTGCGCACCCTGCTCGTACCCGCCCTGATGCACCTGCTCGGCGGCGCGAACTGGTGGCTGCCGGGGTGGCTGGAACGGCGGCTGCCGCGGATCAGCATCGAGCCGCCGGAAGCGGAAGCGGAAGAGGGCCCGGCATACGGAACGGCGCCGGGCTCCGGGGCGGACGGAGCCGGGGTTCCGGTTGTGGTTCCGCTTGCCGTCCCGGGGGCACGGCGGGGCGACGAGAAGCTCGTACGGCGGTGACGGGCGGGACCGGGGCGGGCGGGTCCTCTTAACGGTCCCGGACGGCCCGTACGTACACCGACGTGGCCGGTTTCCCTTGCGCCACGGGCGTTCTCATATGTCTCTCAGACGCGGCACCTACGGTCGCGCCCATGGACACGACGAAGACCGAAGCGCGCACCGACGACACGAAGGCGGCCGAGACCGCCGAGGCCCCCGGTACGACGGAGGCCACCGGGACGTCCGAGGCTCCCGAGGCCACGAAGGCGGACGCGGAGCCGCCCGCCGGCGCCGCGGTCGACGAGGACGCCGCCGACGAGGACCGGGAGGAGGCCGAGGACGAGGACGTGCCGCCGGCCGCCGCCACCGCGACCGCCTCGGTGGCGTCCGGCGCGGGCGCCGTCGCCGCCGCCGGGCTGGGCCTGGCCTCGCTCACCGGCACCTGGATGGGCACGGTCCTGGCCGAGCGCCAGACGCTGCTCGGCCAGATCAAGCTGCAAACGGGCAAGGCCACCGACCAGATCGGCACCGTCTACGGCGCCCCCTGGCACACCCACGCCCTCGTCAACGGCCTGTTCGCACTGCTCGCCGTGGTGGTCGCGGGCCTGGTCCTCACCCGTACCCGCCCGGCCTGGGTACGGGCCGTGGCCTGGGGCGGAATCGCCCTCGGCGTGCTGGGGATCATCGTCTCCGCCGGCATGTACTTCGACCTCTTCGCGAGCCTGCCCACGCTGCCCAAGACCGGCGGAGCCGGCACCCCCGGTTCCTAAGGAGTTCCGTTCTTCCTGAGGGCACGAGCCCCCGCTGGGCCCCGGAATCCGGCATTCCCTAAGGCCGTACGCGGCCGTCTAAGGAACCGCCGGTCCGGGGCCCCGCGCGGCTAAGGCCCCCGCACCCCGCGAGATCGGGAACCTGCCCGATGCGGGCCGCCCCCCTGGGCGAGCAGGCTGGAGCACGTCAACAGGACACCGCCACCAGGTGTCACCGTGCCAACGCCGGAACCAGGGAGCACACCATGTTCTACGGGGAACTCGAACTCCGCGCCCGCTACGAGGAACTGCGGCGCCAGGCCGACCGGGAGCGGCTGGCCAACGAGGCCCGCAAGGCGCGCCGCGCACGCCGGGCCGAGTCCAGGGCCAACGGCTCCGAAGGGCGGGTGAGCGGCCGGCCCGACCGGTTCACCAAGGCCGCCTGATCAGCCGGCCGGCCGTGCGCTGCTCCATCGCCACGGCTCCCGCGGCCCGACCGGGGCCACGGGAGCCGTCGCGCGTGACCATGACCACTCCCGCGTTGTCAGACCCCTGTGCGATGCTCAGCGACGTGGAAACCAGGTCCGTCAGTCCGGTGTTCGTCGGCCGTGGCAGCGAGTTGAACACGCTGCGCGGCGCTCTCGCCCGTATCAAGGAGACGGGCGAGCCCCGGGCGCTGCTCATCGGCGGCGAGGCGGGGGTCGGCAAGACCCGGCTCATCGAGGAGTTCGCGTCCGCCGCGCGGGCCGACGGCGTCCTGGCCGCCATCGGCGGCTGCATCGAGATCGGCTCCGAGGGCCTGCCGTTCGCCCCCTTCTCCGCGGTCCTGCGCCTGCTCAACGCCCAGCTGCCGGGCGAGCTGGCCGCCGCCGTCGCCGGCCAGGAGGGCGAACTGGCCCGCATCCTGCCCGAGCTCGGCGAGACCGCCGGTGACGGCCATGACGACGAGCAGGGCCGCGCCCGCCTCTTCGAGCTGACCGCCCGGCTCCTGGAGCGCCTCGCCGCCCACCGGCCGCTCGTCGTGGTCATCGAGGACCTGCACTGGGCCGACCGCTCCACCCGGGAGCTGTTCTCCTACCTGCTGCGCACCCTGAACGACGCCGGCATCCTGCTCGTCGCCACCTACCGCTCCGACGACATCCACCGCCGCCACCCGCTGCGCCCCTTCCTGGCCGAGATCGACCGGATGCGCACCATCAGCCGCGTCGAACTGGCCCGCTTCACCCGCGCCGAGGTCCGCACCCAGATCGCCGGCATCACCGGCCGCGACCCCGACGAGGCGCTGGTCGACCGGGTCTTCAAGCGCTCCGAGGGGAACGCCTTCTTCGTGGAGGAGCTGGCCCGCAGCATCGAGGACGGCTGTCTGACCGGGCTCAGCGACCCGCTGCGCGACCTACTGCTCGTCCGCGTCGAGGCGCTGCCCGAGGACGCCCAGCGGGTCGTGCGGGTGGCCGCCGAGGGCGGTTCCACCGTCGAACACGAACTCCTCGCCGCCGTCTGCGGCCTGCCCGAGGACGACCTCATCAAGGCGCTGCGCGCCGCCGTCGGCTCCAACACCCTGGTGCCCGACCGGGACGGCACGGGCTACCGCTTCCGCCACGCCCTGGTCCGCGAGGCCGTCGTCGACGACCTGCTGCCCGGCGAGCGCACCCGCCTCAACCGCCGGTACGGCGAAGCCCTGGAGGCCGACCCCTCGCTGGTCCGCGCCGAGACCTGCGCCGCACGCCTGGCCAGCTACTGGTACCACGCCCACGACCCGGCCAAGGCGCTGCCCGCCGTGCTCGCCGCCTCCGTCCAGGCCCGCCGCCGCCACGCCTACACGGAGCAGCTGCGCCTGCTGGACCGCGCCCTGGAGCTGTGGGACGACGCCCCCAAGGAGGTCCGCCGCGCCGTGCGCCCGGCGGACTACGCCGAGGCGTACCCGGCCTGCGGCTGCGACGACGACGCGCTGCACTTCATGGACCTGCTCGCCGAGATCGCGGTGGCCGCGCGCCTGTCCGGGGACACCGAGCGCGCCTTCACGATCACCAAGCGCGCCCTGCGCTCCCTCGACGCGGAGAAGGACCCGCTGCGCACGGCATGGTTCCTGCTCCAGCGCTCCCGTCTCGTGCAGGGCACCGGCCGCGGCGACGGCTGGACCGAACTGGCCCGCGCCCAGGAACTGGTGCGCGGCCTGCCGCCGTCCTCGGTGCACGCCGCGGTGCTCGCCCAGTCCGCGACCTGGGCGATGCTGCACACCCCCGGCTCCGAGAGTTTCGCCACGGCCGAGCGCGCCGTGGAGCTGGCCCGGCTCGTCGGCGACACGGAGCAGGAGCTGAATTCGCTGGTCACCCTGGCCGGTCTGCGGGTCGATTCGGGTGATGTGGAGGGCGGACTGGAGCAGCTGCGTGCGGTCCTGGAGCGGGCGGTGGCCCGCGGCTGCTCCTCGGTGGTCGCCCGCGGGCACATCAACCTCTCCTCGGCACTGGAAGGCGTGGGCCGCTCCGCGGAAGCCGTCGAGGTGGCGGACCGGGGCCTCGCGCTCACCGAGCACTACGGCCTCAAGGAGAGCACGAGCTGGGTCAGCGGGAACCGCGCCGAGTCCCTCCAATCACTGGGCCGCTGGGAGCAGGCGCGGGAAGCCGCTTTGGACGCCCGCCGCCGCTCGCTGAGCGCCCGTTCCCGGGCCCTGGCCACCAACCGCCTCGCGGACCTCGCCCTGAAGGAGGGCGACGTGGACCGCGCGGAACGGAACCTGGCCGTCGCCCACGAGCACTACGGCAACCACGACCTGCAGCCCCAGCACTCCATCCCCCTCATCCGGTACGCCCTGGAGATCGCCGCCGCCCGGGGCCGCGTCGCGGACGTACGCGACATCCTCCGGCAGGCCATGGAGACCGGTTTTCCGCCCGGCACCCAGCGATATGTCTGGCCGCTGCTGTGGGCGGCGGCCACCGCCGAGTCGGAGCTGCGCGGCCTGCCCGCCGCCGAGCCGGAGCGGCCCGCCGCCCTCGCGCGCATCCGGCAGGCCGTGAAGGGCACACCCGTCGTGTCACCCGTCTGGGCGGCGTACGGCCGCGCCGTCGAGGCCGAGCTGCTGCGCGCCGAGGACCGCGCGGCGCCGGACGCCTGGGCCGCCGCGGTAGCCGCCTTCAAGCAGGTGGAGCGCCCGTACGAACTCGCCGTGGCCTGCTACCGCTGGGCCGAGGCACTGCTCCACGACGCCCCCCGGGCAACGGCCGGGCTGGAGGGCCGCACACCGCGCGAGGCCGCCGCGCTGCTGCTCGTCCAGGCCCGCGAGGCGGCCGGCGAAATGGGTGCCGGGTCGCTCACCGACGGCATTGAACGGCTCGCTCAGCGAGCCCGAATACCGCTGACAGCGCGGCCGGAATGGGAGGCCGTGCCGCTCGCCGCCGTACCGCCCGTCGAGACGTTCGGCCTGACTCCACGGGAGCGGGACGTGCTGCGCCTGGTCGCGGCCGGGCGCAGCAACCGTCAGATAGCCGACGAACTGTTCATCTCGCCCAAGACGGCCAGCGTCCACGTCTCCAACATCCTGGCCAAGCTGGGCGTCTCCGGTCGCGGCGAGGCGGGCGCGATGGCTCACCGGCTGCGGTTGTTCGCCCCGGCGGAGCAGGCGGCGGGGTAGGCGGCGCGGCGTGGGCAGGCCGGGCGAGGGCGGCCGCCCGTCAGGAGTCCGGGGGCGGGCTCTGTTCCGGCAGGCGGATGGTGACCTTGCCCGAGGACAGATCTATCGGGCCCTTGCCCGGATCGTTGTCGCCGGTGTCGTCGACGACCAGGGTCAGCCGCCGCCGCTCCTCGTCGGTGTGCTTGCGCCCCGGCGCGAACAGCTCCTCCACCAGGTTGAACATCCCGCCCCCTGACGACGTGGCCGGTCCCGTACGACGAGTGTAGGCACAACGGAACGAAACGGGCGGGTGCGGACCGAGCAGCCCCCGTGCGCGGGCCGCCCGCCGCGCTCCGGTGGGTGCCCACCGAGAGGCGCCCGACCGGCCGGCCGTCAGCTCACCGTCAACTCACCAGCTCACCGTCAACTCACCTTCAGCCGCAGAATCCGGTCGTCGCCCTTCTTCGGCTCCCCGCGCCCGTCCGTGTTGCTGGTGACCAGCCACAGCCCGCCGTCCCCGGCCGGCACGACCGTACGCAGCCGCCCGTACTCTCCCTTGAGGAACGCCTGCGGCGGCGCCGACGCCTCCCGCCCGGCGAGCGGAATCCGCCACAGCCGCTCGCCGCGCAGCCCCGCCATCCAGATCGACCCCTCGGCGTACGCGATGCCGCTCGGCGAGGCGTCCGCCGTGGCCCACTGCGCCACCGGGTCCACGAACCGCGCGTCGCCCCGTCCCTTGCCCTCCACCTCGGGCCAGCCGTAGTTCTTGCCCGGCTCGATCAGGTTCAGCTCGTCCCACGTGTTCTGGCCGAACTCGGCCGCCCACAGCCGTCCTTCGGCATCCCAGGCCAGACCCTGCACATTGCGGTGCCCGTAGCTGTAGACCACCGAACCGGCGTCGGGATTGCCTTGTGCCGGCTGCCCGTCCGGCGTCATGCGCAGGATCTTGCCGCCCAGCGACTTCTTGTCCTGCGCGAGGCCGGTGTCGCCGGTCTCGCCGGTGCCCGCGTAGAGCATCTTGTCCGGGCCGAAGGCGATCCGGCCGCCGTTGTGGACCTGTCCCTTCGGAATGCCCTTGAGCACCGTGTCGGGCGCGCCCAACTGCTGGCTGACGGGCTTCTTCTCGTCGTAGAGCATGCGGGCGACGCGGTTGTCGGACTCGGTGGTGAAGTACGCGTACACCTGGTGGTCCCGGCCGTACGACGGTGCCACCGCGAGCCCGAGCAGACCGCCCTCGCCGCCCGGCGCCACTCCCGGTACCGTCCCCAGCTCGGTCTTGCGGCCGCCGTCCGCCGCCACCCGCCAGATCTTGCCGGTGTCGCGCGAGGACACCAGCAGGTCACCGCCCGGCAGTGCGGCCACTCCCCAGGGTGAGGTGAGATCCGTGGTGAGGGTGCCGGTCACCGTCACCGAGCCCTTGGCGGGCGGGGCGGAGACGGAGGCGGAGGGCCGCGGGCCGCCCGGGGACGAGGCGGCGGCGGAGCCGGCCCCGCCCGGCGCGCCGCCGGACGAGCACCCCGCCGCGAACAGCAGCGAGGCGGCGGCCAACACGGAGGTCACGGAGCGTCGTTGCACGGCGAAGTCCTCTCGTCGACGGAACCCGCCTTACGACACCACACCCCACCCGCCAAGTCAGGCCCCCACTCCGGCCCGTCGCCCCGCGCCCGTCGACCGGCCGTCGTCGCCCCGTGCCCGTCAATCGGCTGCCGTAGTCCCATGCCCCCACTCCGGCCCATCGCCCCGCGCCCGTCAACCGGCCGTCGCAGTCCCGCGCCCGTCAACAGGCCGCTGTCGCGCCACGCCCGTCAACAAGCCGCCGTAGTCCCGTGCCCGTCAACCGACCGCCGCTGCCCCGCGCCCGTCAACCGGCAGCCGTAGTCTCACGCCCGTCAACTGGCCGTCGCCCCGCACCCGCCAACCGACCGCCGTCGCCCCGCGCCCCCACCCCCAGCGCCCCCCGCCCTGCTACGTTGACGCCAGCGCCCGGCCCCGGAATCAGTCCCAGGACCCCCGCGCCGGCGGCAGCGCCGCGATCTCCGCCAGGTCCCGGCGGTCCAGCACCAGGCCGGCCGCCGCGGCGTTCTCGGCGGCCCAACGTTCCTTCTTCGTCCCCGGTACGGGCACCACATGCCGCCCCTGTGCCAGTACCCACGCCAGCGCCACCTGCCCCGGCGTGGCCCCGTGGCGCGCGCCGACCCGGCGCAGGCCGGCCACCACCGGCTGGTTGGCGGCCATCATCTCGGCCGTGAAGCGCGGGTGCCGGGCCCGTATGTCCTCCGGTTCGAAGCCCTGGCCGGGCGTCAGCGTGCCGGTGAGGAATCCGTTGCCCAGCGGCATCGCGGCGAGGAAACCCACGCCCCGCGTGACGCACCACGGCAGCAGCTGCTCCAGCGCCTCCTTCGACCACACCGACAGCTCCGCCTGCACGCTGCTGACCGGGAACACCTGCTGGACGCGCTCCAGCTGGCGCAGCGTCCCGTCGTACAGCCGCGTGCCCCGGCGGCGTCCGGCGCGCGCGCCCACCGCGCACAGCCCCAGTGACCGCACCTTTCCGGCCGCCACCAGTTCCGCCATCGCGCCCCAGGTCTCCTCGATGGGCACCTCGGGGTCGGTCCGGTGCAGCTGGTAGAGATCGATCACGTCGGTCTGGAGGCGGCGCAGCGAGGCGTCGCAGGCTCGCTTGACGTACCCGGGCCGCCCGTTGGCGACGATGTGCTGCTCGCCCACCAGCAGCCCCACCTTGGTCGAGACGAAAGCCTCCGCGCGGCGCTCCTTCAGGGCCCGGCCGACCAGCAGTTCGTTGGTGAACGGGCCGTACATGTCGGCGGTGTCCAGCAGCGTGCAGCCCCGGTCGAGCGCGGCGTGCACGGCGCGCAGCGAGCCCTCCCCGTTGCGCTGCGACTCGGTGTACCCCCAGCTCATCGGCATGCAGCCGAGTCCGATAGCACCCACTTCGAGCGCTGTAGCCCCGATTGTCCTGCGCTCCACGCGGTCGTGCCTCCATCCCCTCGCCCCCGATCAAGGGCCTGACCAAACTAACGTCTGGGCACGGAGGGCATCGCATAGCCTCTGGCCATGGCACCTGAGGACCCGCGCACCGCCGCGAACGACGTATGGCTCCCGATCCCTCCCGACGAGGTCGGCGGACTCCCGGACCGCTTCCGCTACGTCCATTGGGACGCCGGGCCGGAGTTCCCCGCCGACCCCGCCCGCTGCGCCTTCTATGTGGTCCCGTACATGAAGGGCGCGGAGGCGTCCGTACGACCCTTGCCGGAGATGACCGGCCTGCGGGCTGTACAGACGCTGACCGCCGGCGTCGAGCACATGCTGCCCGCGCTGCCCCACATGCCCCCTGGGGCCCAGCTGTGCAACGCCCGTGGGCTGCACGATGCCAGCACCGCCGAGCTGGCGCTGACTCTCACGCTCGCCGCGCTGCGCGGCATCCCGGACTTCGTCCGCAGCCAGGACGAGGGTCGGTGGGCGACCGGCTTCCGGCCCGCTCTCGCCGACAAGTCGGTGCTCATCGTGGGTTACGGCTCGATCGGCAGTGCGATCGAGGACCGGCTCACGCCTTTCGAGTGTGCGCGGGTGGCACGCATTGCGCGCACCGCACGTGAGACCGTGCGCGGGCCCGTGCTTCCGCTCGCCGAACTGCCCGCCGTGCTGCCCGAGGCGGACGTCGTGATCATCGCGACGCCGCTCACCGACACCACCCGTGGCCTGGTGGGAAGCGATTTCCTGGCGCGGATGAAGGACGGGGCGCTGCTGGTGAACGTCGCGCGCGGCGCCGTCGTGGACACCAAGGCGCTGCTGGCGGAGCTGGAATCCGGGCGGCTGTGCGCGGCACTGGACGTCACCGACCCGGAACCGCTGCCCGCCGGACACCCGTTGTGGCACGCTCCCGGCGTGCTCATCACTCCACACGTCGGTGGCCCCAGCTCTGCCTTCCTGCCCCGCGCGAAGCGTCTCATAAGAGATCAGCTGTCGCGCTTCGCCACCGGCGAGCCCTTGCGCAACGTCGTGGCTACGGCCGGGTGAATCCTGCCCGGACCCCTTGCGGGTAGCTCTACGGGGCCGTACGACTGCACTGGGTATCCGCATCCCGTCCGCAGTCACGCTGCTTAGAGCGGCTATGTCCCTGAGTGACGATCCTGGTGTATCGTCCGAGCGGGGGCCGCGCCGGGAGTGATGCGGCGCAGTGCGAAAGACCGGAACCGAGGGGGGCGACGGGCGATGTACGGCCGATGGACGAATCGCGAAACAAGCACTCCGCGATCACCTGGAGGGACACCTCCGGGGCCCTGGGCGCGTCGGGTGCCACGCGCGCACCGACCACGACGAAGCCCCGCGGCGCACGGGAGGAGAGAGCGGTGAGCGCCACGGGCGCGGTCCTCACCCGGCCGCCGGTGCAGGCCGGCGGGGCCCCGGGCGTGGTGCCGCAGGTCGTGCTCGCGGTGGTCTGCGGCGGCTACGCCCTGGGCGCCGCGCTCGGCTGGGGTTCCTCCGAACTCGCGCTGTTCATGGGCGACTTCGGGCTGAGCCTGGCCGCCTTCGCGGCCGCTGGGTCCTGCTTCCTGTACTCCCGCAGGCACCACGGCCGGTTTCGACCCGCCTGGCTGCTGTTCGCCGCCTCCTCCACGATGGCGGGGCTCGGCAACGGCATCTGGGGCTGGTACGAATTCGTGCTGCGCGAGCCGGTCCCGAGTCCGTCGCTCGCCGACTTCTGCTTCCTGCTCTTCGCACCACCCGCCATCGTCGGCCTGCTCGTCCTTGCCAAGAGGCCCGTGACCAAGGCCGGCTGGGTGTGCCTGGGGCTGGACGCCTGGCTGATCGGCGGCTCGCTGCTGACGCTGTCCTGGAGTCTGGCGCTCGCGCACACCGCGCACTTCCAGGGCCAGAGCGTGCCGCAGGGCGCGCTCGCGCTGGCGTATCCGCTGCTGGACATCGTGCTGGTGAGCATGGTGCTCGCGCTGCACTTCAAGCGCTCCTCGGCGCACCGCTCGGCGATCAACACCGCCATCGCGGCGCTGGCCCTGACGGTGCTGTGCGACGCGCTGTTCAGCTCGCCGCTGCTGCGCGAGCACTACCGCTCCGGTCAGATCCTGGACGCCGGCTGGTTCGCCGGCTCGATGCTGCTGACGTACGCGCCGTGGGTGGCCCGACGGCTGCCCGGCGGCGACAGCGCGCCCGCCGCTCCCGAGCGCTCCGCGCCGCGCACACCGCCGGCGACCTCGGCGGCCACCCGGCCCATCGCCGGCTCGCTCGCCGCGCTCACCCCGTACCTGGCCGCCGCCGTGTGCACCCTGGGCATCCTGTACAACGTCCTGGACGGCCGCCGCATCGACCGCGTGGTGCTCTTCACCGGCTGCACGGTCGTCCTCGCCCTGGTCGTGCGTCAGGGCATCATGCTGCTCGACAACATCACCCTCACGCAGGAACTGGCCCAGAAGGAGAACCACTTCCGTTCCCTGGTCCAGGGCTCCAGCGACGTCATCATGATCGCCGCGCCGACCGGGATACTGCGCTACGTCAGCCCCGCCGCCGCGGGGGTCTACGGCCGGGACGCGGAGGAACTGGAAGGCTCCGAGCTGGCCTCCCTGATCCATCCCGAGGACCTGGGACGCGTGGTGCACGAGGTGCGCAGATTCCTTGCGGCCCGGCCCGAGGAGGAACCGACCACCCGTATCGAGTGCCGGTTCCGGGCGGGGGAGAACCGCCCCGGCGGGGAGAAGTGGCTCAATGTGGAGTCCACGGTCAACCGTCACCACGGCGGCCTGATCTTCAACTCCCGCGACGTCACCGAACGCGTCCGCCTCCAGGCGCAGCTCCAGCACAACGCCTCGCACGACGCGCTCACCGACCTGCCCAACCGGGCCCTGTTCACCGAGCGGGTCAGCCAGGCGCTGACCGGCCGCCGCGCCACCGATCCGGGCACCGCCGTGCTCTACATCGACCTGGACGGCTTCAAGCAGGTCAACGACACCATCGGCCATCAGGCGGGCGACGAACTGCTGATCCAGGCCGCCCGCAGACTGGCCGAATCCGTACGGGCCGGGGATACCGCGGCCCGGCTGGGCGGTGACGAGTTCGCCGCGCTGATCATGGGCGACGGCTCCCGTGACCACACCGCCCGGGAACAGCGCATCCTGGAGGTCGCCGACCGGCTGCGCATCCGGCTCTCCGATCCGTACAAGATCGACGGCCGGGACGTCCGGGTCGCCGCCAGCATCGGCGTCGCCTTCGCCGAGCCGGGCATCACCCCCGGCCCCCTGATGCGCAACGCCGACCTGGCGATGTACCGCGCCAAGCAGGCGGGCAAGGGCTGCGTCAAGCTGTACGCACCCCAGATGCAGGCCGATGTGGTGCGCCGCGCCGAGCTGGCCACCAAGCTGCGCACGGCGCTGCACGACGGCGAGTTCGCGCTGCTGCACCAGCCCGTGGTGGAGCTGGCCGACGGCCGGATCACGGCGGTCGCCGCGCTCGCCCGCTGGCGCTCCGCCCAGGGCATACTTTTCACCCCCGCCGAGTTCCTGCGGGTCGGTGACCGCGGCCGTCTCAAGGAGGACGGCGACCGCACCGCCGAGCTGGGCCGCTGGCAGCTGGAGGAGGCGGTGCAGCAGGCCGCCGGCCGGCACCGGGCGGGCCATCCGGTCCCGGTGGCCGTGCGGATCTCCGCCCACCGGCTGCTGGACCGCGCGCTGCCGCCCAAGAGCATCGAGGCGCTGCTGTCCCGGCACGGCCTGCCGTCCGGGTCACTGGTCCTGGAGCTGGCCGACACCGATCCGCGGATACCTCTGGAGGAGCTGGAGCGGCGTCTGGTCGCCCTGCGCCGCCTGGGGGTGCGGATCGCCCTGGACGGCTTCGGCAGCGGCGCGGCCGCCATCGGCGCGCTGCGCCGGCTGCCCGTCGACGTGCTGCGGCTGGACCGCGACCTGGTCGACGGGGTGGTGGACTCCGCCCGGCTGCACAAGATCACATCGGGGCTGCTGCGGATCGCCGCCGACCTCGGCATGCAGTCCGTCGCGGACGGCGTCGACCTGCCCGAGCAGGTCGTCGCGCTGCGTTCGATGGGCTGCACCCACGGCCAGGGCATGGCCTTCTCCGGGCCGCTGGACGAACACCGGCTGCGCCGCGCGCTGACCCAGGGCGGCTATCCGGTGCCGGGTCCGGGCAGCGAGGGCCGGGCGGTGGTGCTCAGCGGTACGGGCCTGCCCGTACGCCACGTCAAGAAGGGGCGCGAACCGGTGTCACCCGGACGGGTGCTGGGCGAACTGCCCAGGCGATTCGCGCCGGGGGACGGCCGGGACGCAGCGGAGGCGGCCCTGGCGCGGCCTCCGCTGCGCCCGAATAGTGAGACCTCCGTCCCACCCACTTGACACTCGGCTGGCCCCGGGGGGAGGGTCAGTTCCATGCGCACCCGAATTCTCGTACTTGGAAAGCGCGTCGGCTGAAGCTGGGTCCCCTGAAGAAACCCAGCGCTCCGCACCGGCGCGCTCCCCTCGCTTGCCTCACGGCACGAGGGGTTTTTTGTTGCATAACTGCCCCCATACCCCACCAAAACCCTCAGCTTCGAGAAGAGACGCAGATGACCGAGCAGGCCACCGGGGCCCACCATCCGCAGCCGCGGGCCCGTCACTCCGGCGGGGCGCACGCGCCCGCCACCGTGGAGCACGTCACGGGCGCGCAGTCCCTCATCCGTTCGCTCGAAGAGGTCGGGGCCGACACCGTGTTCGGCATTCCGGGGGGCGCCATCCTCCCCGCGTACGACCCGATGATGGACTCCTCGAAGGTCCGCCACGTCCTGGTCCGCCACGAGCAGGGCGCCGGCCACGCCGCCACCGGCTACGCCCAGGCCACCGGCAAGGTCGGCGTCTGCATGGCCACCTCCGGACCCGGTGCCACCAACCTCGTCACGCCGATCGCCGACGCCCACATGGACTCCGTCCCGCTGGTCGCGATCACCGGCCAGGTCGCCTCCAAGGCGATCGGCACCGACGCCTTCCAGGAGGCGGACATCTGCGGCATCACGATGCCGATCACCAAGCACAACTTCCTGGTCACCGACGCGGCCGAGATCCCCCGCACCATCGCCGAGGCGTTCCACATCGCCTCCACGGGCCGCCCGGGCCCGGTCCTGGTGGACATCGCCAAGGACGCCCTCCAGGCGCAGACCACCTTCTCCTGGCCGCCGCACACCGACCTGCCCGGCTACCGCCCGGTGACCAAGCCGCACGCCAAGCAGATCCGCGAGGCCGCCCGGCTGATCACCGAGGCCCGGCGCCCGGTCCTGTACGTCGGCGGCGGCGTGCTGAAGTCCGGCGCCACCGCCGAGCTGAAGGTGCTGGCCGAGCTGACCGGCGCGCCCGTCACCACCACCCTGATGGCCCTGGGTGCCTTCCCCGACACCCACCCGCAGCACCTGGGCATGCCCGGCATGCACGGCACGGTCGCCGCCGTCACGGCCCTGCAGAAGTCCGACCTGATCGTCGCGCTCGGCGCCCGCTTCGACGACCGGGTCACCGGCAAGCTGGACTCCTTCGCCCCGCTGGCCAAGATCGTGCACGCGGACATCGACCCGGCGGAGATCGGCAAGAACCGCGCGGCCGACGTGCCGATCGTCGGTGACGCCCGCGAGGTCATCGCCGACCTGGTCGTCGCCCTCCAGGCCGAGCACGCGGCCGGCCACGGCGCCGACTACAGCGCCTGGTGGAAGGACCTCAACCGCTGGCGCGAGACCTACCCGCTCGGCTACACCCACCCGGACGACGGCAGCCTGGCCCCGCAGCAGGTCATCCAGCGCCTGGGCGAGCTGGCCCCCGAGGGCACCATCTACGCGGCGGGCGTCGGCCAGCACCAGATGTGGGCCGCGCACTTCATCGACTACGACACGCCGTCCACCTGGCTGAACTCCGGAGGTGCCGGGACGATGGGCTACGCCGTCCCGGCCGCGATGGGCGCCAAGGCCGGCCGTCCCGACCGTACGGTCTGGGCCGTCGACGGCGATGGCTGCTTCCAGATGACCAACCAGGAGCTGGTCACCTGCGCGCTGAACAACATCCCGATCAAGGTCGCGATCATCAACAACGGCGCCCTGGGCATGGTCCGCCAGTGGCAGACGCTGTTCTACAACCAGCGCTACTCGAACACCGTCCTGCACAGCGGCCCCGAGGACTGCGCCGCGACGGCGGAGGTGGCCGGCGCCGGCACCCGCGTGCCGGACTTCGTCAAGCTGGCCGAGGCGATGGGCTGCGTCGCGATGCGCTGCGAGGACCCGGCCGAGCTGGACGCGGTGATCGCCAAGGCCAACGCGATCAACGACCGGCCGGTGGTGGTGGACTTCATCGTCCACGAGGACGCCCAGGTCTGGCCGATGGTCGCGGCCGGCACCTCCAACGACGAGGTCATGGCGGCCCGCGGCGTCCGCCCCGACTTCGGCGACAGCGAAGACGACTGAGCCACCGGGACGCGCGAGACGCGGATAGAAGGAAGAAGACCGACCATGTCCAAGCACACGCTCTCCGTCCTGGTGGAGAACACCCCCGGCATCCTGGCCCGGATCGCCGCGCTGTTCTCCCGCCGCGGATTCAACATCGACTCGCTCGCCGTCGGCGTCACCGAGCACCCCGACATCTCCCGCATCACCATCGTGGTGAGTGTCGAATCGCTCCCCCTGGAGCAGGTCACCAAGCAGCTCAACAAGCTCGTCAACGTCCTGAAGATCGTCGAGCTGGAACCCGGCTCCGCGGTCCAGCGGGAACTGGTGCTGGCCAAGGTGCGCGCCGACAACGAGACCCGCTCGCAGATCGTCGAGATCGTGCAGCTCTTCCGCGCCAAGACCGTCGACGTCTCCCCGGACGCGGTGACGATCGAGGCGACCGGCAGCAGCGACAAGCTGGAGGCGATGCTCAAGATGCTGGAGCCGTTCGGCATCAAGGAGTTGGTGCAGTCCGGCACCATCGCCATAGGGCGCGGCGCCCGGTCCATCACGGACCGCTCGCTGCGCGCACTGGACCGCTCCGCCTGAGCGTACGGGCCCGTACGGACCGTATCGCGAGACCCCTGAACCATTCCTGACGAGCCCGACGTAATGTGTCGGCAACCAGCTAGATCCAAGGAGATACCCGAAGTGGCCGAGCTGTTCTACGACGACGACGCCGACCTGTCCATCATCCAGGGCCGCAAGGTCGCGGTTCTCGGCTACGGCAGCCAGGGCCACGCCCACGCCCTGTCCCTGCGCGACTCGGGCGTCGACGTGCGCGTCGGTCTGCACGAGGGCTCCAAGTCGAAGGTCAAGGCCGAGGAGCAGGGGCTGCGCGTGGTCAGCCCCGCCGAGGCGGCCGAAGAGGCCGACGTCATCATGATCCTGGTGCCGGACCCGATCCAGGCCAAGGTCTACGAGGAGTCCGTCAAGGACCACCTCAAGGACGGCGACGCGCTGTTCTTCGGCCACGGCCTGAACATCCGCTACGGCTTCATCAAGCCCCCGCAGGGCGTCGACGTGTGCATGGTCGCCCCCAAGGGCCCGGGCCACCTGGTGCGCCGCCAGTACGAGGAGGGCCGCGGCGTGCCGTGCATCGCGGCCGTCGAGCAGGACGCCTCCGGCAACGCCTTCGCGCTGGCCCTGTCGTACGCCAAGGCCATCGGCGGCACCCGCGCCGGCGTCATCAAGACCACCTTCACCGAGGAGACCGAGACCGACCTCTTCGGCGAGCAGGCGGTGCTCTGCGGCGGCGCCTCGGCGCTGGTCAAGGCGGGCTTCGAGACGCTGGTCGAGGCCGGCTACCAGCCGGAGATCGCGTACTTCGAGTGCCTCCACGAGCTGAAGCTGATCGTGGACCTGATGTACGAGGGCGGCCTGGAGAAGATGCGCTGGTCGGTCTCCGAGACCGCCGAGTGGGGCGACTACGTCACCGGCCCGCGGATCGTCAACGACGCCACCAAGGCCGAGATGAAGAAGGTGCTCGCCGAGATCCAGGACGGCACCTTCGCGAACAACTGGATGGCGGAGTACAACGCCGGTCTGCCGAAGTACAACGAGTACAAGAAGGCCGACGAGGACCACCTGCTGGAGACCACCGGCAAGAAGCTCCGCAAGCTCATGAGCTGGGTCGACGAGGAGCAGTAAGCCGTTCGGCGCGGGGCCGTGGCACACGCCGCGGCCCCGTTCGCCATGACGGCCGGCCGCACCCGCACCGCGGTGTTGTCCATCCCGTCACACCACTGCCGGGTGATCCTTCCGAAACGGCGGATGAACGGAAGAGGCCCGCCACTACACTGCACAGCACAAGCGCGTCAGGCTCACAGCGTCGTGCGTCTTCCACGCGGCTGCCCCCCTTCACCGCCTTCGGCCGTCGGGACGGCCGTCCTCCCCCGTTGCCGCAAGGGGTACGGGAGGGGCCCCCAGGATTAGTGAGGATGAAGACCACGTGAGCTCGAAACCTGTCGTTCTGATCGCCGAGGAACTCTCGCCCGCCACCGTCGACGCCCTCGGCCCGGACTTCGAGATCCGGCACTGCAACGGCGCCGACCGCGCGGAGCTGCTGCCGGCCATCGCCGACGTCGACGCGATCCTCGTGCGCAGCGCCACCAAGGTGGACGCCGAGGCCATCGCCGCCGCCCGCAAGCTGAAGGTCATCGCCCGCGCCGGCGTCGGCCTGGACAATGTCGATGTCTCCGCCGCCACCAAGGCCGGCGTGATGGTCGTCAACGCGCCGACCTCCAACATCGTCACCGCCGCCGAGCTGGCCTGCGGCCTGCTGATCGCCACCGCCCGCAACATCCCGCAGGCCAACACCGCGCTGAAGAACGGCGAGTGGAAGCGCAGCAAGTACACCGGCGTCGAGCTGTCCGAGAAGGTCCTCGGCGTGGTCGGCCTCGGCCGGATCGGCGTGCTGGTCGCGCAGCGCATGTCCGCCTTCGGCATGAAGATCGTCGCGTACGACCCGTATGTGCAGCCCGCCCGTGCCGCGCAGATGGGCGTCAAGCTGGTCTCCCTGGAGGAGCTGCTGGAGGTCTCGGACTTCATCACCGTCCACCTCCCCAAGACCCCCGAGACCATCGGCCTGATCGGCGACGACGCGCTGCGCAAGGTCAAGCCGACGGTGCGCGTCGTCAACGCCGCGCGCGGCGGCATCGTGGACGAGACCGCGCTGGCCAGCGCCCTCAAGGAGGGCCGGGTGGCCGGCGCCGGCCTGGATGTGTACGCCACCGAGCCCTGCACCGACTCCCCGCTGTTCGAGTTCGACCAGGTCGTCGCCACCCCGCACCTGGGCGCCTCGACCGGTGAGGCGCAGGAGAAGGCGGGCATCGCGGTCGCCAAGTCGGTGCGCCTGGCGCTGGCGGGCGAGCTGGTGCCGGACGCGGTCAACGTCCAGGGCGGCGTGATCGCCGAGGACGTCAAGCCGGGGCTGCCGCTGGCCGAGCGCCTCGGCCGGATCTTCACCGCGCTGGCCGGCGAGGTCGCGGTCCGCCTCGACGTCGAGGTGTACGGCGAGATCACCCAGCACGACGTCAAGGTGCTGGAACTGTCCGCGCTCAAGGGCGTGTTCGAGGACGTGGTCGCCGAGACCGTCTCGTATGTGAACGCCCCGCTGTTCGCGCAGGAGCGCGGCGTCGAGGTGCGCCTGACCACCAGCAGCGAGTCGGCCGAGCACCGCAACGTGGTCACGGTGCGCGGCACCCTCGCGGGCGGCGACGAGATCTCCATCTCCGGCACGCTGGCCGGCAACAAGAACCAGCAGAAGATCGTCGCGGTCGGCGAGCACTCCATCGACCTCGCGCTCGCCGACCACATGGCCTTCCTGCGCTACGGCGACCGCCCCGGCGTGGTCGGCACCCTCGGCCGGATCCTCGGCGAGGCGGGCATCAACATCGCGGGCATGCAGGTCTCCCGGGCCGACGCGGGCGGCGAGGCGCTGGTCGCGCTGACCGTGGACGACACCATCCCGCCGGCGGTGCTGGCCGAGATCGCCGAGGAGATCGGCGCCACCTCGGCGCGCGCGGTCAACCTCACGGACTGACGCCACGGCCGGACCGTGCACCACCGGGCCCGGACCCCCGCTGCGGCGGGAGTTCGGGCCCGGTGCCGTACGGGTTGTCGGGGCCTATGGGGTGATCCCGCAACGATTCACCCGTTCGGCGTAGCGCGGGGCGATGCCCGGCGCCCCGGAAACACGCCGCCGGACCGGTGTTCCGGGGGTTTTCCGACTCGCTGCGCTTCGCGGGGCGACGCGCAATGGGAACTGCGCGTGCCCCCTGCCGGCGCGTGCGGAAGGAGAGCGACGCCATGAACGCACCCCTGGGTGAGAACCCTCAGGAGCTGACCGGCAAGAACGTGGTCGACGCGGAGGGCACCAAGGTGGGCTCGGTCCAGCAGGTATACCGGGACGACGCCACCGACAGGCCCGAGTGGATCACCGTGCGGACCGGTCTGTTCGGCATGAAGGAGACCTTCGTACCGCTCGCCGGTGCCCGGCGCGTGGGCGACGAATGCCAGGTTCCGTACACCAAGGACCAGATCAAGGACGCGCCGCGGATCGACGCGGACGGCCACCTGGAACCGGGCGAGGAGGAGCGGCTGTACCGGCACTACGGGATAGCGCGTCCGGGCACCGCGCCGTCCGGCACGGTACCGGGCCGCACCACGACCACCGGTGCCGGAATGGGCACCGCCGGAGCCGCCGGAGCGCCCGGCATGCGCCCGCCGGAGGAGCGCCGCCGGGAGCGGGCCGAGTCCAGGCCGCTGGCGGGTGCCGGGGCCGGTGCCATGGCCATGTCCCGCGGCCGGGACACCGACGCGCGCGCCAAGGAGCAGAACCCGGAGATGATCATCTCCGAGGAGCACGTCGAGCTGGGCACCGAGGCGCACGAGGCGGGCCATGCCCGGCTGCGCAAGCACGTGACCACCGAGGAGGTGCACCGCACCGTTCCGGTCAGCCACGACGAGGCGCGCATCCGGCGCGAGAAGATCAGCGAAGAGGAGCGCCGCAAGGGCCGCACCGAGCAGCCCGAGCTCGGCGACGGCGAGCTCGACGTCACGCTCTACGAGGAGCAGGTCGTCGTACGCAAGGAGAACGTGCCCGTCGAGCGCGTCCGGCTGGAGACCGAGCGGGTCACCGAGCAGCAGGAGGTCAACACCGAAGTCCACCGCGAAGAGGTGGAGTTCGACGACGGCAAGGGCACCGGCCGGCGCGGCCGCCGGGGCCGGGGCGGCCCGGGTCCGGAGCGGGGCGGCATGGGGCCCGAGCGGGGCCGGTAGGGAGGCACGCGAGGCGCCGCCGCTTCCGGCGGTTCCGCCGTACGGAGAGCCCGGCCCGCCGCACCGCGTGTGTGGCGGGCCGGTTCCGTACGGGCGGGGGCGTACCGCGGCCCTCCGTAGATATAAGGGCGTGTCATAGGCGGACAGCCGTATGAGACGCCCGTACAGGACAGGTGTCCGGCGGGCCTGGGCTGACCGCATGGGACACCGCGAAGACCTGTGGGAAGGCGCCAAGCGCTGCCTGCTCGACAAGGGGTACGCACGCACCACCGCCCGCGACATCGTGGCCGCCTCCGGCGCCGACCTGGCCTCCATCGGTTGCCACTACGGCCCCAAGGAGATCGACTCCCGTTCCCCGTGACGGCGACCCACTCGTGCGAGGTTCCTGACTGAATGTTCAGTCAGCACCTCTCCCAGGTCGAGGTGCTCGGCCTGCTTCCCCGCGACCCCGGGCTGCGCACCGCGCCGGCCTCGGTCCTGCCGGAGGGCGGCGAGGGGCTGGTCGCGGTCTTCGAGGGCGTGCCGGACAGCGCGGTCGACGCGGAGACGGCGCGCGTCGTCGGCTCCTTCTATCAGGCGCTGCTCACCGGTCTGATGGTGCAGTCCCTGATCACTCCCGGGTCGGTGCCCTCGGGCGGGGACCTCGTGGAGGCGATGCGGCGGGTCCTGTCGAGATCGGTGCTCGGGCCGCGCGCGGGGCCTGCGGAAGGTGAAGGCGGCGCGACGGGTGAGGAAAGTGCCGGGGGAAGGGCCGGGCGGTCTAGGACCGGGGTGGACCGGCCGGTTCCTGTTGGTACGAGGGTCCGCCCGCACCGCGTTCGCCCCTGGTGGTCAACCGGCCGATAGCGTTCGGTATTTGACCGTGTGCCACTTGTCCGGACGCGCCGCCAGGTTCTAGGCTCACCGTACGGGACCAGGCAGCAGCTGCCGCCGGGCCCGGATCTCCCAGACCCAGAGGTCGCCGAGCAGTTCCCACCCATGACCGGCCGGAGATCCGCGCCACGCAGCGAACGAAAGCGACTCCGGCCCCGCCCTTCCCGGCCTGTCCAGCCAGGGGCCCTCCCGCGCGCCCCCGGCCCACCAGGAAGGGCGGTCAGTGCCGGGTGAGGGGGAAGAGGAGCCCCGTCGCCCGGTACCGGTCGCCGCCGGTTCCGGTTCTTCTCCCGGCGGCGGCCGCACCCTGTGCGGACAGCCCGATTCCCCTCAGGATTCCGGATGCCCGCAGACTCACATCGTGCGTCCGGACCCCTCGTCTGTCCAGTACTCAACAATGCGTATTCGCGTGCGGGCCGTTGGGGGCGGAGGCCGTGCACGCTCGCGGCGCGCGAGCCGGAGCGATCTACAGCGCCGCCCCGCTCGACCACCGGACCGGGGCGCCCCCGGCACATGCCACCGCCACCCCACTACGGCGCCGGTGCCCGCCGCCATCGCCTCACAATCGCGCCGTCTTCAGCGCCATGTGCAGCAGCAGCCGGTCCCCGCCCTCGTCCAGGTCCAGTCCGGTCAGCTTCTCGACGCGGCCGAGCCGGTAGTAAAGCGTCTGGCGGTGGATACCGAGTGCCTGGGCGGCGCGGCCCGCCTGGCCCGCGCAGTCGAGGAACACCTCGGCGGTACGGGCGAGTTCGCTGTGCGCGGGCGTCAGCAAAGGGCGGACGGCCGAGTCCGGTTCGGCCGACGGCAGGCCGGTCAGCAGGCGGTACGAGCCGATGGCGGTCCATTCGGCCACCGGGCCCAGCCGCGGCTCGGCGCGCGCGGCCCGCGCCGCGGCCAGCGCCTCGTGCCAGGTGGTGGGCAATCCGGCCAACTCCCGTACGGGCGTACCGAGCCCGGCGGCGCCCGGCAACGTACGGGAACCGGCCCCGGACGGCGCCAGGCCCCCGCCCGCGCGCGGGGAGCGCAGCAGGTGCTCGGCCACCGTGTGGGCCGCGGCGAGGGAGGACGGCGAGCGCAGCCGTACGAGTGCCGCGAGGGACGGGGCGTCGGCGGTCGCGCGCGGCGGGGCGGAAGCGGTGCGGCGTGCCGCCGGGGAGGACGGGGCGGCGGACGGGGCCGGGTGCGGGGCCTCGGCGCCGTTCGCGGAGCCGTTCGCGGACGCATTGGTGGCGGGCAGTGCGCAGGCGGCGAGCAGCCCCGGCAGATTGGGCAGCGGGGCCTGATCGGCCTCCGGGACGTCCCACGGCGTCACTGCGACCACCACCAGGGGCGCGTCCGCAGGGGAGCGCAGCCCGTCGCGCAGTGCCGCCGCCGCGGAGGACCGCTCCCCGGGCCGCGACAGCAGCAGCGCGCGCAGCAGGTCGCCCAGCTCGGCGCCCGCGCGTGCCTCCGCCGCCAGCAGGGCGCCGATGCCCGCGGCCGACTCCATCGCCTGCTCGATCCGCGGGTCCGGCGGCGTCCCGCCCCCGCCCAGCTCCAGGTCGGTCAGGTGGCCGTCGTCCAGCAGCCAGACGTAGCCGTGGACGATGCCGCGATGGCGTACGGGCAGGCAGATGCGCCCCTTGAAGACGCCGGCCGCCGGGTCGGGCGGGATGCGCAGCGCCGTCGTCGCGCGGGCGATGCCGAACGCCTCGAACCAGGCCCGTACGGCCGCCGTCGAGCGGCGCTGGAGGATCGACCGGGTCCGTACCGGGTCCATGACCAGGTCGTCGTCGCCTTCGTGGGCGCCGAAGGCGATCAGCCCGAAATCGCGGTCCTCAAGGGTGGCCGGTGCGCCGAGGGCGGCCGAGATCTCGTCCACGAGCTGCTGGTAATCGCCCCGCATGCGCCGCGCGGCTCCTTTCCGGTCGCACTCCGGGGCCGTACGCCGCCGGTGTCCGTGCGGTCACCGGTGGACGGGTGTCCACCGGTGCCTTTGTGGTCGTTCTCCATTCTCATACATCTGTCTGAGATGTCGGCCACGAAGGCCAGACAGCTGTCCATGGCCGGGAAGTGGCGAGATCCTTAAGTTTCAGGTGGCTCATCTTGCCGTCGCGCCCGCCTGCCCGGCGCCCGTCCGGCAATGTCATCCTGAATCGTGGAGGTGCCCCGTGCTGGGTCCCGTGCTTCTCGCAGCAGCGCGCAGCGACAGCATCCGCCGTATCGTTTCGGCCGCTCCGGTCACCCGCCCGGTCGTGGACCGCTTCGTCGCCGGCGAGGAGCTGGACGCGTCCATGGCCGCCGTACGGTCCCTCGCCGACCGCGGTATGGAGGTCACCCTCGACCACCTCGGCGAGGACATCACCGACCCGGCCGAGGCGCTGCGCAACCGCGACGCCTACCTCCGCCTGACCGCCGCCCTGAAGGACCTGGGCCTCGGCGAGCGCGCCGAGATGTCGGTCAAGCTCTCCGCCTTCGGACAGGCCCTGCCCGGCGGCCACGACCTGGCGCTGAAGAACGTCACCCCGGTCGTCGAGGCCGCCGCCGAGGCCGGCACCACGGTCACCCTCGACATGGAGGACCACACCACGGTCGACTCGACCCTGGCGATCCTCGGCGAGCTGCGGGCCCGCTTCCCGCAGACCGGCGCGGTGGTCCAGTCCTACCTCTTCCGCACCGAGGAGGACTGCCACGCGCTGGCCGGGGAAGGCTCCCGCGTGCGCCTGGTCAAGGGCGCCTACAAGGAGCCCGCGACGGTCGCGTTCCAGGACAAGCGGGAGGTCGACAAGGCGTATGTACGCTGCCTGAAGATCCTGATGGCGGGCAAGGGCTACCCGATGATCGGGTCGCACGACCCGCGGATGGTGGCGATAGGCCAGGAGCTGGCCCGCCGCTTCGGCCGCAAGCCCGCCGAGTACGAATTCCAGATGCTCTACGGCATCCGCGAGGCCGAGCAGCAGCGCCTGGTCGCGGAAGGCCACCGGATGCGCGTCTACATCCCGTACGGCACCGACTGGTACGGCTACTTCATGCGGCGCCTCGCCGAGCGGCCCGCCAACCTCGCGTTCTTCCTGCGCTCGCTCGCCACCAAGGGCTGAGCCAGGCGTCCGGCCCCCGCCGGACCGCATGCGCCGGGCCGCCGCCGCGGCCGGGCGCCCCACAACTTGACGCACCCGCACACCCCCGACCGAAGGAGACGGCCGACATGGACGCCGTGACCCACGTCCCCGCCCCGTACAACGAGCCGGTGCACGGCTACGCCCCCGGTTCCCCCGAGCGGGCGCGCCTGGAGGCCAAGCTCAAGGAGCTGGCCGAGAACCCCATCGAGCTGCCGATGACCATCAACGGCGAGAAGCGGATGGGCGGCGGCGAGCGCTTCGACGTCGTGCAGCCGCACAACCACAAGGCGGTCATCGGCACGTACGCCAACGCCACCCGCCAGGACGCCCAGGACGCCATCGACGCCGCCCTGGCCGCCGCCCCGGCCTGGCGCGCCATGTCCTTCGACGACCGCGCCGCGATCCTGCTCAAGGCCGCGGACCTGCTGTCCGGCCCGTGGCGCGAGACCATCGCGGCCTCCACCATGCTCGGCCAGTCCAAGACCGCCCAGCAGGCCGAGATCGACGCGCCCTGCGAGCTGGTGGACTTCTGGCGCTTCAACGTCCACTTCGCGCGCGAACTGCTCCAGGAGCAGCCGCCCATCCAGCCGAACGGCGTCTGGAACCGCCTGGACCACCGCCCGCTGGAGGGCTTCGTCTACGCGATCACGCCCTTCAACTTCACCGCCATCGCCGGCAACCTGCCGACCGCACCCGCCCTGATGGGCAACGTCGTCGTCTGGAAGCCGTCCCCCACGCAGACCCACTCCGCGATCCTGCTCATGCAGCTCCTGGAGGAGGCCGGCCTGCCCAAGGGCGTCATCAACCTGGTGACCGGTGACGGCAAGGAGGTCTCCGAGGTCGCGCTGCCGCATCCGGAGCTGGCCGGCGTCCACTTCACCGGCTCCACCGCCACCTTCCAGTACCTGTGGAAGGCGGTCGGCGAGAACATCACGAACTACCGCTCCTACCCGCGCCTGGTCGGCGAGACCGGCGGCAAGGACTTCATCGTCGCCCACCCGACCGCCGACCCGGCGATCCTGAAGACCGCCATCACCCGTGGCGCCTTCGAGTACCAGGGCCAGAAGTGCTCCGCGGCCTCCCGCGCCTACATCGCGCGTTCCCTGTGGGAGGGCGGCTTCAAGGACGACCTGGTCGCCGAGGTCGAGGGCCTGACCATGGGCGACGTCACCGACCTGTCGAACTTCATCGGCGCCGTCATCGACGACCGCTCCTTCGCCAAGAACAAGGCCGCGATCGACCGCGCCAAGCAGGACCCGACGTGCGAGATCGTCGCGGGCGGCACGTACGACGACTCGGTGGGCTACTTCGTGCGCCCGACCGTGATCGTCTGCTCCGACCCGGAGAACGAGGTCTTCAAGACCGAGTACTTCGGCCCGATCATCGCCGTCCACGTCTACGAGGACGCCGACTTCGACGCGATGCTGGAGCAGATGGAGTCCGCCTCGGCGTACGCCCTGACCGGCGCCGTCCTCGCCCAGGACCGCCAGGTCCTCGTCGAGGCGTCGGAGAAGCTGCGCTTCGCGGCCGGCAACTTCTACCTCAACGACCGCCCCACCGGCTCCATCGTCGGCCAGCAGCCCTTCGGCGGCGGCCGCGCCTCCGGCACCAACGACAAGGCCGGCTCCAAGTTCAACCTCATCCGCTGGATGTCCCCCCGCGCCATCAAGGAGACGATGGTCGCCCCGACGGACTACCGGTACCCGCACATGGGCTGAGCTGTAGCCCCGTAGTACGCGGACGGCCCGGCGCCCCCTTGGTGGGGGGCCGGGCCGTCGGCGTGGGGTCAGCGGTCGGCGCATGGGGGGCGGTGAGTACGGTGACGGTGCCGCGACCGTCGTAGTCATCGATGAGGACGTACACGGGGATGCCCGCCCGCGCGTAGGCGCGACGCTTGCGGTAGCGGTCGCGGGTGATGTCGTCCTGGCCCGGGGCGACCACCTCGGCGATCACGGGGACGGCGGACGTACGGATGCCGACGTCCTGGGCGTCGTCCCCATCGGCGTTCCTGAGCGCGATCAGGACGTCCGGGGCCCAGACGCTCCGGCGATGCACCACGTACATGCACTGGTAGGGCATGTACGGACTGCCGGCCAGGTGTCCACCGAGAGCGTCGCGGAGCCTGTTGGCTCTCCGAGCCTGCGTACACTGCCCCGTCCGCCACACCTCGATGGCTCCCTCGACGATCTCCGCGCGAAAGCCCTCAGGGGCTTCCAGGGCCTCCCATGCCTGCCACAGGGCCTCATCGAGTTCCGAGGGAACGTCGGGGGCGAGCGCCGTCACGACGTGGCTTCTCCTTGCGTCCGGGAGCGCGCCCGGCCCCATGGCACAAGCGACGCCGTCACGCTACGGAGCCGTGTCCCCGCCCGCGCCCCGACCTCGAACAATCACCCGATCGTGCACCTCAGGCCATCGCCCGTCTCAAATAGTAGGAAGCCCAAGTAATTGTGCAGACAGCACGGCGTTGCTGGCTTAGCGTTGTAGAAGCTGAACGTTCCGCTCGATCGAGCGGTGGCGGGTGCGGCCCGGCTGTGTGGGCAGGTGATCCCTGCTGTGCCGAGGCCCCCGCGCTTTTCGGCCGTTTCCGGAAGGACGCTTCCGTTTCATTTCTCGGGGCTTTGGCGTTGGAGGCGCATCATGACCAAGACCGCTGTCCGCAGAATCCGGCACTCCGCCCGTGCGACCAACGAGGCCGACCGCAAGAACGCCGCCGCCGCGCTCCAGCGGGCGCTCGACCGCCGCGACAACGGCGGCTCGACCGGGCACTGACCTCCGGCCGTCCGGTGGGCGGGCGTGCGGCGCGCGGTGCGCGCGGGCACGCCCGCACCGGTCCGCTCAGCGGCGGCGGGTGACCTCGAAGCGGTCGATGCTCGCACCGGACTCGGCGAGCGCGGTGACCTTCATCCGCGGCCGGTGGCCCGGCAGGACCTCGACGGCGATGAAGGAGTAGCCGGTGTAGCGCACCCGCGACCACTGCACCGTCTCCTTGACCTTCTCCCTGCCCTTGGCCCAGTGGTAGGTGTCCACATGGTCGAGGTCCTTGACGTGGCCCTCGTAGCTGTCCGGCACCGGGAAGTCGTAGAGCGACTTGCCCGCCCCGCCGGCCGTCACGTACACGATGCCCTCGCGCGCGGAGTCCACCGTCTCGCCGATCGGCACCTTCTTGGAGACCCGGCCGCCCTTGATCGCGTCGGTCCGCTCGTAGACATGGTTGTGGCCGTTGACCACCAGGTCCACCTGGTGCTTCTCGAACAGCGGCAGCCACGCGTCGCGCACCCCGCCCTCCGAGGCGTGCGCGTTGGTGGTGGAGAAGGCGCAGTGGTGGAAGAAGACCACGATGAAGTCGATCCCGCGCGTGGCGCGCAGCTCGCCGAGCCTGCGGTCCAGCCACTTCGTCTGCCGGCCGCCGGTCACGCCGAGGTTGGCGGGGATCTCGTACGACACGTCGTTGGCGTCGAGCGCGACGACGGCGACGTTCCCGTACGTGAAGGAGTAGACGCCGGGCGCGCTCTCGGCGTCCGGCCCGTTGCCCGGCAGGGTCCAGCGCGCGTTCTGGCCGCCGTACCCGTTGGGGGAGTACCACGCCTCCATGTCGTGGTTGCCGGTCGTCACCATCCACGGCACGGTCTTGGCCACCGACTCGGTCTGCGCCAGGAACTGGTCCCACTGGCGCGCGTCGTAGGTGTCGTGGTCGGTGCCGCTGCCGTCCGGGTCGGCGTAGCAGATGTCGCCCGCGTGCAGGTGGAAGGACGGGTTCTGGCCCAGGATGAGCTGGTCGTTGGCGAGCGCGTGGTAGCTGACGCCCTGGTCGCCGAAGGCGGTGAAGACGAACCGCTCGGCGCGGGCCGGTGCGGTGCGGAAGGTGCCGAGGGTGCCGAAGTGCCGGGCGTCGGCGGGGTCGAAGCCGTCGTGGCCGACGCCGTAGTAGTACGTGGTGCCCGGCCGCAGCCCGTCGAGCGCCGCGTGCAGGTAGTACTGGTCCACCGCGGGCAGCTTCTTGCTCAGCGACGGCGTGTGCAGGTCCCGTACCTCGGCCTGGATCTTGCGGCTCAGGTCCCACGGCCGCAGTCCCACGCGCAGGAACGGCCGCTTGACCGCGAACGGCACCTGCCACGAGACGCGCATCTGGTGCCGGGGGTCCGCGCCGAACGCCAGGTGCCGGCCGAACGGCGCGACCAGCGAGCCGTGCACCGTGCCGGTGGCGGGGGAGGAGAGCAGGGTGGGGGAGGCGGCCTGGGCGGGGCCCGTCAGCAGCCCGCCGCCCGCGACGGCGCCCGCCGTGACGGCGGAGGTGCGCAGCAGTCCGCGGCGGGTCAGTTTCGTGCGGAGGTACTCGTGCTGCTCGGGCATGCTCAGGCGGCCGGCCAGCGGTTCGGGAATGCCCACGCGTGGTGTGTCCATGCTGCGCAACGTCGCATCGCTGTTCGACGGGGAGGGGTTCTGCGGGTGAACGGCAGGTGACCGGCTCCTCATGTGTCCGTATCCCGGACGGCACGTGTCAAGCATTGGGACGAAGAGTAGGGTCCAGGCATGTCTCGCAGCATTCGCCTCGCAGTGATTCCCGGTGACGGTATCGGCCAGGAGGTCGTGGCCCAAGGACTGAAGGTCCTCGGCGCGGCCCTCCCGCAGGACGTCAAGCTGGAAACCAAGGAGTACGACCTCGGCGCGCGGCGGTGGCACGCCACCGGCGAGACGCTGCCGGACGCGGACCTGGAGTCCCTCAAGGAGCACGACGCGATCCTGCTCGGCGCGATCGGCGACCCGTCCGTACCCTCCGGCGTCCTGGAGCGCGGCCTGCTCCTGAAGCTGCGCTTCGCCTTCGACCACTACGTCAACCTGCGCCCGTCGAAGCTCTTCCCGAACACCGCGACGCCGCTCGCCGGCCGTCCCGACATCGACTTCGTCGTCGTCCGCGAGGGCACCGAGGGCCCGTACACGGGCAACGGCGGCAGCCTGCGCACCGGCACCCCGCACGAGGTCGCCACCGAGGTCAGCCTCAACACCGCGTACGGCGTCGAGCGGGTGGTGCGGGACGCGTACGCGCGGGCCGCCGCGCGGCCGCGCAAGAAGCTGACGCTGGTCCACAAGAACAACGTCCTGGTGCACGCCGGCCACATGTGGAAGAAGATCTTCGACAAGGTGGGCGAGGAGTTCCCCGAGGTCACCACCGACTATCTGCATGTGGACGCCGCGACGATCTTCTTCGTCACGCAGCCCGAGCGGTTCGACGTGATCGTCACCGACAACCTCTTCGGCGACATCCTCACCGACCTCGCCGCCGCCGTGACCGGGGGCATCGGCCTGGCCGCCTCCGGCAACATCAACCCCACCGGCGCCTTCCCGTCCATGTTCGAGCCGGTGCACGGCTCGGCCCCGGACATCGCGGGCACCGGCAAGGCCGACCCGACGGCCACCGTGCTGTCCGTCGCCCTCCTCCTGCGCCACCTCGGTTACGAGGCCGAGGCGGCCCGTATCGAGGGCGCCGTCGCCGCCGACCTCGAAGCCCGCGGCATGGCCCCCCGCACCACCGGCGAGATCGGCGACGCGCTGGCCTCCCGGGTGGCGGGCTGAGGCCCCGGCCCGACCAGCGGCCGGCCGCCCACGGCGCCGGGGCGCACCGCCCCGGCGCTGTCACGCATGCCCGCGACTGTGCTGCCGCCGGATTCGGTGCGACCATCGAGCCCTGGCCAGCGCACACGGGTCCGGTTCCGGAGCCGGGGCGTCCCGTCCTCCGCAGCACGGCGTTTCCTCCCCGGCAGCCCGGGAGCGATAATCGAACGTGGAGCCGCCGTACGAGGGGAGTACCGGACGTCCTGTAACGGCAAGGAGTTCGTGAGCGCGGCCCCATAACCTCACCGGTGAAGGACACGCACCCATGACGACGCCCACGATCGAGCTCAAGCCCTCCTCCCACCCGCTGTCCGACGCGGAGCGGGAGAAGATCCTGGCCAGCCCCGGCTTCGGCCGGTACTTCACCGACCACATGGTGACGATCAAGTGGACGGAGGGCCGCGGCTGGCACGACGCCCAGCTGGTGCCGTACGCGCCGCTGTCCATGGACCCGGCCAACATGACGCTGCACTACGCGCAGACGATCTTCGAGGGCCTCAAGGCGTACCGCCAGCCCGACGGCACCGTCGCCACCTTCCGCCCGGACGCCAACGCCCGCCGCTTCCAGGCTTCCGCCCGCCGCCTGGGCATGCCCGAGCTGCCCGTCGAGACCTTCATCGAAGCCTGCGACGCGCTGGTCCGGCAGGACAAGAACTGGGTGCCCGCCTCCGGTGAGGAATCGCTCTACCTGCGCCCCTTCATGATCGCGAGCGAGGTCGGCCTGGGCGTCCGGCCGGCCAACGAGTACCTGTTCATCGTCATCGCCTCGCCCGCCGGCGCCTACTTCACCGGCGGCGTCAAGCCGGTCTCGGTCTGGCTGTCCCAGGAGTACGTGCGCGCCGTGCGCGGGGGCACCGGCGCCGCCAAGACCGGCGGCAACTACGCCGCCTCCCTCGTCGCCCAGGCCCAGGCCGCCCAGCACGGCTGCGACCAGGTCGTCTGGCTGGACGCGATCGAGCGCCGCTGGATCGAGGAAATGGGCGGCATGAACCTGTACTTCGTGTACGGGAACAAGATCGTCACCCCGGAGCTGTCCGGCTCCCTGCTCCCCGGCATCACCCGCGACTCCCTCCTGAAGATCGCCACCGACCTCGGCTACGAGGCCGCCGAGGGCCGCATCTCCGTCGAGGACTGGAAGGCCGCCACCGAGGACGGCTCCCTCACCGAGGTCTTCGCCTGCGGCACTGCCGCCGTCATCACCCCCGTCGGCTCCGTCAAGTCCGAGGCCGCCTCCTGGACCGTCGGCAACGGCAAGCCCGGCGAAGTCACCATGAAACTCCGCAAGGCCCTCCTGGACCTCCAGACCGGCGCCACACCGGACAGCCATGGCTGGATGCACCCGCTGGGCTGACCCGCCCCGCATATCGACGAACGGCCGTCCGGCGCTTGCCGGGGGGCCGTTCGGTGTTTCGGGGGGCGGGGCGGCGCGGGCCGCACCGGATTGAGCGCTGCTCTAAGTTTCTGAACTCGGTGCCCGGTATGTGGTTGGTGTAGGCGTCTAACATCGTTAGAGTGCCGCTCTAAAGCGCTGACAAGCGCCCCCGCCCCACCCCCGGAGGACCCCATGACCACCCCCGCCGCCGACGGCTTCCGTATGCCTGCTGAGTGGGCTCCGCATGAGCGGACCTGGATGGCCTGGCCGGGGCCCAATGCCACCTTTGGCGAGGAGGGCGGCGAGGGGCTGGAGCGGGCTCGGCGGGCGTGGGGGGCGGTTGCGCGGGCTGTGCGGCGGTTTGAGGCGGTCACGGTGGTGGCGGGTCCCGGGCAGGCGGATCGGGCGCGGCGGGTGCTCGGGTCGGGCATCGACGTCGTCGAGCGGGCGCTGGACGACGCGTGGATGCGGGACATCGGACCTACCTTCCTGGTCGGTGGGGGCGGGCAACTGGGCGCCGTTGACTGGGTGTTCAACGGGTGGGGTGCGCAGGACTGGGCGTGCTGGGAGCGGGACGCGGAGATCGGCGGGTACGTGGGCGGGCTGGCCGGGGCCCGTACGTACCGCTCGTCGCTGGTGAACGAGGGCGGCGGGCTGCATGTCGACGGCGAGGGGACGGTGCTGCTGACGGAGACGGTGCAGCTCGATCCCGGGCGTAATCCGGGCCGTACCCGGGAGGAGGTCGAGGCGGAGATTCATGCCTGCCTCGGCACCACGAAGGCGATCTGGCTGCCGCGCGGACTGACCGCCGACTACGGACGCTTCGGCACCCGCGGGCACGTGGACATCGTCGCGGCGTTCGCCCGTCCCGGCGTCGTCGTCGCGCACACCCAGCCCGACCCGGCCCACCCCGACCACGCGGTATGTGCGGAGATCGTCAAGCTGCTGCGTGCCTCGACGGACGCGCGCGGCCGACGGCTGGAGGTGGTCGAGGTGCCCGCGCCGACCGTGGTGGAGGTGGACGGCGAGCCGGTGGACTACTCGTACATCAACCACTATCTGTGCAACGGCGGCGTGGTGCTGTGCGCGTTCGACGACCCGCGCGACGAGGAGGCCGCCGGAATCTTCCGGCGGCTGTTTCCGGAGCGCGCGGTGGTGCAGGCCGACGCCCGTACGATCTTTGCTGCTGGCGGTGGCATCCACTGCATCACCCAGCAGCAGCCCAAGGTGGGCACCGTGTGACGTACCCGGAGGTTCTCGTGCCCGGACCGGTCCGCCGACCCCGGCGGCGGCTGACCCAGCCCCGCGAGCAGGTCCTCGCCGCGGCGATGGCCACCATCGCCGAAGCGGGCCTGGACCGGCTGACCATGGCCGGGCTGGGCCGCGAGGTCGGGATGAGCAGCGGGCACATCCTCTACTACTTCGGCACGAAGGACGAGCTGCTGCTCCAGACCCTTCAGTGGAGCGAGGAGCAGTTGGGCGCCCGGCGGCGAGCCGCGCTCGCGCAGCGGGTTCCGGCACGCGAACGGCTCGACGCGCTGGTGCAGCTGTACCTGCCCGAAGGGCGCCGGGACCCGCGCTGGACCCTGTGGCTTGAGGTGTGGAACCGCTCGCAGAACGCGGACGACGGGGCCCGCGAGCGCCAGCTCGACCTGGAACTGGCCTGGCACCGCGATCTGGTGGCGCTCCTGGCCGAGGGCGCCTCGACGGGCGAGCTGCGTACGGTGGACGCGGACCGCTTCGCCACCCGTACGCGCGCGCTGCTGGACGGCTTCGGCACGCATCTCGTCGTCGGTCTGCCGGGCCTGGACCGGGAGCAGGTGCTGCGGCACGTGGCGGAGTTCCTGGACGAGGCGCTGACGCCGGTGGAGGCCGCGAACGCGCCTTGAGGGGGCCGGACGGACACCCCAAACCCCGTGCCGGTTGTACGGAAAAGAGCGGATTGACCCTGTCGCCGGAGATGCGGTTGTATCCCCTCGCGCTCCGGCGCAGGGCCGGAGGCGGGTGTTTCCGGGGGGAAGCATGGGCGTGGACAGGGGCACGGGCAGCGGCAGACGTACGTTGACGGGTGCCGTCGTGGCCGCCGTGCTGGTGGGGGCGGTGGCGGCCGGCGGCCCGCCCGCGGCGGCGGGCGGTCAGGGGCCGCGCACCGAGCGGATGAACACCGCCCCCGACGGCTCCGAGGCGGTCGGCGGCGGCTCGTACAACGCCGCGATCAGCGCCGACGGCCGCTACGTCGCCTTCGACTCGGAGGCCGACAACCTCGTGCCGGGCGACGACAACGACGGCACCCTCGTCCGCGACGTCTTCCTGCGCGACCGCCGCACCGGCACCACCCGCCGCCTCAACGCCCCGCTCGGCCACGGCAACGCCGACTTCGCCACGATCAGCGCGGACGGCCGGTACGTGGCCTTCAACGCCGAGACGGGCGGTCAGTACCACGTCTACGTGTACGAGATCCGTACCGGCCGCCTGGAGCGCGCCGACCTCGGCATGGACACCGGCTACGACGGCGGCGAGTCGCCCGCGCTCAGCGCCGACGGCCGCTACGTCGCTTTCGTCGGCCGCCAGTCCGCCGTCCCGCCGGAGAAGGAGGAGCTGGGCCGCATCTACGTACGCGACCGCCGCACCGGGACGACACGCCGGGCCAGCCGGGTCCCCGCCAAAGAAGGGCGCGCCTACGACTCCCCGCGGATCAGCGCCGACGGCTCCCGCGTCGTCTACCGGGAGCGCAGCCGCCGCGGCGGCGGCCCCGGCGGCGACCGCGACTGGGCCGACATCCATCTCGCCGACCTGCGCACCGGCGAGCAGCGGCAGATCGACACCACCGCCGACGGCCTGCCCGCCACCTCGGGCTCCACCGACCCGCTGATCAGCGCCGACGGCCGCACCGTCGCGTTCAACTCCGCGGCCAAGAACATCGTGCCGGTACCGGACGAGGCACGCTCCTACGTCTTCGTACGGAACACCCGCACCGGCGCGATCCGGCGGGTGGACGGCATCAACGGCAACCAGTACGCCGACGCCGACGCGATCGGCCCGGACGGCCGACGGCTGCTGCTGCACTCCTACGGCGTCGAGTACGGGCTGTACGTCAAGGACCTGAGGACCGGGAAGGACACCCTGGTCAGCCCCGGCACCGACGGCAAGCCCAGGGCGGCCACCGCCGGGCCCGACGGGATGACGGCGGACGGCCGCAAGGTCGTCTTCGAGTCGCACCTCGACGACCTGGTCGCGGGCGACACCAACTACGAGACCGACGTCTTCCTGCGGCACACCCGCTGAGGGCACCGGCGGACGCGGCGATCCGTCCATCCGCAGGTAACGAAGCGTGATCGTTGCCCGCCGCACCCTTGCCGCGGCGGGCGCCGGTCGGCGACCGTGATCGGTCATGGGACGAGAGCAGTGGAAGAAGATCTGGGTCGGCTCGGCCGGCAACATGGTCGAGTGGTTCGACTGGTTCGTGTACGCCAGCTTCGCGGTGTACTTCGCCGACTCCTTCTTCCCGAAGGGCAACGACACCGCCAACCTCATGAACACCATGGGGATCTTCGCGGTCGGCTTCTTCATGCGGCCGGTGGGCGGCTGGCTGCTCGGCCGGGTCGGTGACCGCAAGGGCCGCAAGGCCGCGCTGACCCTCACCGTCACCCTGATGTCCGCCTCGGCCGTCCTCATCGCCGTCGCGCCCACCTACGCGGTGGCCGGCTACGGCGGCGTCGCGGTACTGCTCATCGCCCGCATGCTGCAAGGGCTCTCGGTCGGCGGCGAGTACGCGGCCAGCGCCACGTACCTCACGGAGGCGTCCGCGCCGGACCGCCGCGGCTTCGCCTCCAGCTTCCAGTACGTGTCCATGACCGCCGGCCAGCTCCTCGGCCTCGGCCTGCAGATCGTCCTCCAGCGCACCATGTCCGAGGACGCCCTGCACAGCTGGGCCTGGCGCATCCCGTTCATCATCGGCGCGCTCGGCGCCGCCATCGTCTTCTACCTGCGGCGCAACATGCTGGAGACGGAGGTGTACGCGCAGGACGACAGCGCGCACAGCGACCCGGCGCGCGGCACGATCAAGGCGCTGTGGGCGCACAGGCGCGAGGCGTTCCTCGTCATCGCGCTCACCATGGGCGGCACCGTCGCGTACTACACGTACACCACGTACCTCACCAAGTACCTGTCCGGCACCGCGGGCCTGGCCAAGCCCACCGCCTCGCTGGTCAGCTTCTGCGCGCTGTTCGTCTTCATGGGCGTCCAGCCGCTGGCGGGCCGGCTCTCCGACCGGATCGGCCGCCGCCCGCTGCTGATCACCTTCGCGGTCGGTTCGACCTTCCTGACCGTGCCGATCATGACGCTGCTCAAGCACGCCGGCAGCTTCTGGCCCGCGCTCGGCCTCTCCCTGCTGGCCCTCCTCGTCGTCACCGGCTACACCTCGATCAACGCCTGCGTAAAGGCCGAACTCTTCCCCACCGGCATCCGCGCCCTCGGCGTCGCCCTCCCCTACGCCATCGCCAACGCCCTCTTCGGCGGCACGGCGGAGTACGTCGCGCTGTGGTTCAAGAAGGGCGGCATCGAGTCGGGCTACTACTGGTACGTGGCGGGCTGCGCGGCGGTGTCACTGATCGTCTACGTCACGATGCGGGAGACGCGGACGATCGACTTGAACCGGGTGAAGCAGGTGCCGAACGAGCGGACGGGGATCCCTGGCACAACCGACCTTGCACCGTCCAAATCAAGCCCGTCCGGCGCTTGAGGACAATCAGGAACGGCCACCCCCAGCGGCCCGAACTCTGAGACACCCGGCCCCCCTCCGGGAACGTATGGCAAACTGGCCCCGTGCCCACCCTCGCCACGATTATTGGCAGCAGGCGCGCCGGTCCGCAGTGACCGCCCCGTACGTACCGAGTACGGCGCGGTCGCCGTCGTCCCAGACCCGCGCGCAGACCTCTCGCATCCGCGAGGGGTCTTTTCGTTTCCGGCCCACCCGTCGCCGGCGGCGGAGCGCGAGGGACCATGAGGGGGCGGTGGAACCGGTTATTCCGGTATACCGAGACCCGACAGGAGCCCTGAGCAGCATGACGGACGTACCCGAACCCTCACTGTCCGACGCCTTCCACGTCTTCGACACCACGCTGCGCGACGGCGCGCAGCGTGAAGGGATCAACCTGACCGTCGCCGACAAGCTGACCATCGCCCGGCACCTGGACGACTACGGCGTGGGTTTCATCGAGGGCGGCTGGCCCGGCGCCAACCCCCGGGACACCGAGTTCTTCCAGCGGGCCCGCGCGGAGATCGACTTCAAGCACGCCCGGCTGGTCGCCTTCGGCGCCACCCGCAAGGCGGGTGTGCGGGTCGAGGACGACCCGCAGGTCACGGCCCTGCTGGAGTCCGGGGCGCCGGTCGTCACGCTGGTCGCCAAGTCGCACGTACGGCATGTGGAACTGGCGCTGCGCACCACCCCGGAGGAGAACCTCGCGATGGTGCGGGACACCGTCGCATACCTGCGCGCGCAGGGCCGCCGGGTCTTCCTCGACTGTGAGCACTTCTTCGACGGGTACGCCCTCGACCCGGCGTACGCCAAGGAGGTCGTCCGGACCGCGAGCGAGGCCGGCGCCGATGTGGTCGTGCTGTGCGACACCAACGGCGGGATGCTTCCCGCGCAGGTCTCGGCCGTCGTACGGACGGTGCTGGCGGACACCGGGGCGCGCCTGGGCATCCACGCGCAGGACGACACGGGCTGCGCGGTGGCCAACACCCTCGCCGCCGTGGACGCGGGCGCCACGCACGTGCAGTGCACCGCCAACGGCTACGGCGAGCGGGTCGGCAACTCCAACCTCTTCCCGGTCGTGGCCGCCCTGGAGCTGAAGTACGGGCGCCGCGTGCTGCCGCCGGGCAAGCTGGCCGAGACCACCCGGATCTCGCATGCCGTCGCCGAGGTCGTCAACCTCACCCCGTCCACCCACCAGCCGTACGTCGGCGTCTCGGCCTTCGCGCACAAGGCCGGGCTGCACGCCTCCGCGATCAAGGTCGATCCGGACCTGTACCAGCACATCGACCCGGCGCTGGTCGGCAACAGCATGCGGATGCTGGTCTCCGACATGGCGGGGCGCGCCTCCATCGAGCTCAAGGGCAAGGAGCTGGGCTTCGACCTGAGCGGCGACCGGGAGCTGGTCGGCCGGGTGGTGGCGCGGGTCAAGGAACGCGAGCTGGCCGGGTACACCTACGAGGCCGCGGACGCCTCCTTCGAGCTGCTGCTGCGCGAGGAGGTGGAGGGCCGGCCGCGCCGCTACTTCGAGGTGGAGTCCTGGCGGGCGATCGTCGAGGACCGGCCGGACGGCACCCACGCCAACGAGGCGACCGTGAAGCTGTGGGCCAAGGGCGAGCGGCTGGTGGCCACGGCCGAGGGCAACGGCCCGGTGCACGCGCTGGACCGGGCCTTGCGGGTGGCCCTGGAGCGGATCTACCCGCAGCTGGCCGGGCTGGAGCTGGTGGACTACAAGGTCCGCATCCTGGAGGGCCGCCTCGGTACCGGTTCGACCACCCGCGTCCTGGTGTCCACCAGTGACGGGCAGGGGGAGTGGTCCACGGTCGGCGTCGCGGAGAACGTCATCGCGGCGTCCTGGCAGGCGCTGGACGACGCGTACGCGTACGGGCTGATGCGGGCGGGCGTCGAGCCGCAGGAGTAGCCGCCGGACGCGGGATGTGACCGCGGCCCCGTACCGGTCCTTGGGGGAGGACGGTGCGGGGCCGCGGGGTTTTCCGGGAGCCTCCGGCTCAGGCGGCGGCTTTGACCGCGGAGATGTCGAAGGTGAGCTTGACCTTGTCGCTGACCATCACGCCGCCGGTCTCCAGCGCCGCGTTCCAGGTCAGGCCCCAGTCGGAGCGCAGGATCTCGGCGCTGCCCTCGAAGCCGACGCGCTCGGCGCCGTACACGTCCGTCGCCGCGCCCTGGTACTCCAGGTCGATGGTGAGCGGCCGGGTGACGTCCTTGATCGTCAGGTCGCCGGTGACGCGGTAGGCGGTGTCGCCGACCCGCTCGGCGGCGGTGGAGCGGAACGTCATCAGGGGGAAGGCTTCGGCGTCGAAGAAGTCGCTGCCGCGCAGGTGGGCGTCGCGGTCGGCGATGCCGGTGTCGACGGACGCGATCGTGACGTCCACGGAGGCGGTGGAGCGGGCCGGGTCGGCGCCGTCGAGGTGGAGGGTGCCCTCGTGGGTGCCGAACGCGCCGCGGACGTTGGTGACCATGGCGTGCCGCACGGTGAAGCCGATCCGGCTGTGCGCGGGGTCGATGGTGTAGTCGCCGGTCAGCCGGGCGAGGGCCGGGTCGGCTTCGAGGGCGGCGGTGGTGCGGGCGGCGTCCGTGGCCGTGGCCGTGGCGCGCTTGCGGGTGAACAGAGCCATGGCTCCTCCTCGGAAGTGGGTTGTTAAACCTTCAACGAGAATGAGCGTAGCGGCATCTAGTTCAAGTTCAACATTTGGCTCCCGGGGGAGTGATGCGAGGTGCCCGCGACCGTCATGTCATGGGCATTGTCGGAGGGGCGGGGCCCGTGCTAGACCGTCGGACACCGTTCAACCAGACCGTTTCCGTACGCAGTTGACGTTCACGGAGAGGACGGACCGTGCCGCCTTACCCCCTGTGGTCCCGCCGCGGCTTCCTCGGCTTCTCCGGAGCGGGCGCGCTCGGCCTGGCGCTGGCGCCCGCGCTCACCGGCCCGTCCGCCGCCGCGCACGCCGCCGACGGCGATCCGTACGAGGTGCTGCGCCGCCGCTGGCTCGGCATCCAGCTCGGCACCGGCTACGACCCCGCCGCCGAGCCGTACGCCGCCCGCCTGAAGGAGACCGGCGAGCTGGCCCGCGGCTTCCGTACGGCGATGCGCCCGGCCGCAGGCTCGCTCTGGCCCGACAGCCCCTTCGATCCGCCGGCCGGGATCACGCGCAGCTACAACCGCCTCGCCACCATGGCCCGGGCGTACCTCCAGCCGGGCACCGGCCTGACCGGGGACACGGGCCTCGCCGCCGACATCGTCCGGGGCCTGGATCACGTACACGACACGGTCTACCACTCCGGCACCACGCGGTACGGCAACTGGTGGGAGTGGCAGATCGGCAGCCCCCGGCTCCTCCTGGACACCGTGGCGATGCTGTACGAGCAGCTCGGCCAGGAGCGGCGGGAGCGGTACCTCGCCGCCGTCGACCACTTCGTCCCCGACACCATGCTCGGCGACTACACCGGCACCAGCACCGGCGCCAACCGCGTCGACCTGTGCCGCGTCGTGGCCCTGCGCGGCATCCTCGGCCGGGCCCCGGCGAAGATCGTGCTGGCCCGCGACGCCCTGTCGCCGGTCTTCCCGTACGTCACCAAGGGAGACGGCCTCTACGCCGACGGCTCGTTCGTCCAGCACACCTGGGTCGCCTACTCCGGCACCTACGGATTCGTCCTGCTCGACGGGCTCGGCCGCCTCTTCCTGCTGCTCGGCGGGTCCGACTGGGCCGTCACCGACCCGAAGCGCCAGATCATCTTCGACAGCGTGGAGCACGCCTACGCGCCGCTGCTCCACAACGGCCTGATGATGGACAGCGTCAACGGTCGCGCCATAAGCCGCGGCTACCAGCGCGCCGACGAGCGCCGGGTGATGCGCAGCGACCACTTCCACGGTCACGCGCTGGTCGCGGCCGTCGCGCTGCTCGCGGAAGCGGCCACGACCCAGGAGCGGGAGCGCTGGCAGGCGATGGTCCGGGGGTGGATGCGGCGGGACATCAGCTATCCGGTCCTCGCCGACCGGCAGTACGAGATCGCCGACCTGGCCCGCCTCAAGGCGCTCGCGGACGACGGCGGTCCGGTCGCGCCGGAACCCGTCGCCCACCGGCTCTTCCCGGCCATGGACCGGGCCGTGCACCGCCGCCCCGGCTGGGCCGCCGGCCTGGCCAAGGCCTCGGATCGCATCACGTACTACGAGAACGGCAACGGCGAGAATCCGCGCGGCTGGCACACCGGCGCCGGAATGCTCTACTGGTGGGGCCGCGACTTCGGGGGCGACCAGTACACGGACGCGTTCTGGCCCACCGTCGACCCGTACCGCCTCCCCGGTACGACCGTCTCCACCAAGCGGCTGGCCGACAACGAGGGCGGCGGCTGGGGCGAGCCCAAGCCCGCCGCGCGGTGGGTCGGCGGGACCACCGACGGCGAGTTCGCCGCGGTCGGACAGGACGTGCGCGGCCTCTCCTCGACCCTGCGCGCCAAGAAGTCGTGGTTCTTCGCCGCGGACTGCGTGGTCTGCCTGGGCGCCGGCATCACCTCCCGCGACGGCGTACCCGCCGAGACGGTCGTGGACAACCGCAACCTGGGCCCGGACGGGACGCCCGTGCTGACCGTGGACGGCGTACGGCGCTCCGCGGAGCCGGGGCGGCGGCTGTCCTTCCCGCGCGCCCGCTGGATCCACCTCGCCGGGCACGGCGGGTACGTCTTCCCCCGCCTCCCCGGCGGCGCCGACCAGGTTCCGTACGCGCTCCGCGACACCCGGACCGGCGCCTGGAGCGACATCAACGCCGGCGGCTCGCCCGAACCCTTCACCCGCCGCTACCTGACCCTCTGGTTCGACCACGGCACCGACCCGGCGGACGCCGCGTACGCGTACCTGCTGATGCCCGGCGCGGGGCCGCGCGCCCTGGCCGCACGGGCCGCCGACCGCCGCTGGCTGACCGTCCTCGCCAACACCGGCGAGCGGCAGGCGGTCGCGATCCCGTCGCTCGGCCTGACCGCCGCGAACTTCTGGCAGGCCGGTTCGGCGGGCGGACTGGCCGTCTCGGCGCCCGCGAGCGTCCTGCTGCGCGAGCGCCCGGCACACGCCGCGCACGGGCGGCACGGCGGGCGGACCGCGTCACTGTGCGTGGCCGAGCCGCCGCGCACCGGCAAGCCGTTCGAGGTGGTCTGGGACCGCCCGGTCCGCGCCGTGCTCGCCGCCGACCCCGCCGTCACGGTCCTCGCGACCGCCCCGGCGCTACGGCTGCGCGTCACCCCGGGCACCGCCTGTACCACCCACACCTGTACGGTCGCCCCGCGCTGACCGGCCGTTCTCCCTGATCAAGGCCGGTTCCGGGGCGCGGCCGTGCCCCGGCGGCGCGTGGTCAAGCATCGGAGGACCACAACGTCACCTGGTCGCGCTTTGTCGGGCCCATACATACCGACCGGGCCTTCCGGCGTGCCCATCAGGCCGGACGCGGGCCACGTACAGGCGGCTTCTGTTCTGCCTGCCCACCAAATCGCTTCCGACGTTGTACGAAACCGACATCGGTTCCGGGGGCCCGGGCCACGTACCGTCGATACATGACCACTGTCGAAGATGTGCCCGCCGAGGCGAACGATGCCCGCGGGCGGGTCGCCGAGCTGCACGCCATCCGTGAGCAGGCCCGGCGCGGCCCCAGCGAGCGGGCGACCGAGGCGCAGCACGCCAAGGGCAAGCTCACCGCGCGTGAGCGGATCGAGCTGCTGTTGGACGAGGGCTCCTTCCGGGAGGTCGAGCCGCTGCGCCGGCACCGGGCGACCGGGTTCGGCCTGGAGGCGAAGAAGCCCTACACCGACGGTGTGATCACCGGCTGGGGTCTGGTGCACGGGCGGACGGTGTTCGTCTACGCGCATGACTTCCGTATCTTCGGCGGGGCGCTGGGCGAGGCCCACGCCACCAAGATCCACAAGATCATGGACATGGCGATCGCGGCGGGGGCGCCGCTGGTGTCGCTGAACGACGGGGCCGGGGCGCGCATCCAGGAGGGTGTCTCGGCGCTGGCCGGCTACGGCGGCATCTTCCAGCGCAACACCAAGGCGTCGGGCGTGATCCCGCAGATCTCGGTGATGCTCGGCCCGTGCGCGGGCGGCGCGGCCTACAGCCCGGCGCTGACCGACTTCGTGTTCATGGTCCGTGAGACCTCGCAGATGTTCATCACCGGCCCGGACGTGGTGCGCGCGGTGACCGGCGAGGAGATCACCCAGAACGGGCTGGGCGGTGCGGATGTGCACGCCGAGACCTCCGGGGTGTGCCACTTCGCCTACGACGACGAGCAGACCTGCCTGGAGGAGGTGCGCTTCCTGCTGTCGCTGCTGCCGCAGAACAACCGGGAGCAGCCGCCGTCGGTGGCCTGCGAGGACCCCGCCGACCGCTCGGGCGACGCGCTGCTGGACCTGGTGCCGGCGGACGGCAACCGGCCCTACGACATGCGGGCGGTGATCGAGGAGCTGGTCGACGACGGCGAGTTCCTGGAGGTCCACGAGCGCTGGGCGACCAACATCATCGTGGCGCTGGCCCGGCTGGACGGCGAGGTCGTCGGCCTGATCGCCAACCAGCCGCAGTCGCTGGCCGGGGTGCTGGACATCGAGGCGTCCGAGAAGGCCGCCCGCTTCGTGCAGATGTGCGACGCGTTCAACATCCCGATCGTCACGCTGCTGGACGTGCCGGGCTTCCTGCCCGGTGTGGACCAGGAGCACGGCGGCATCATCCGGCATGGCGCCAAGCTGCTGTACGCGTACTGCAACGCCACGGTGCCGCGGATCTCGGTGGTGCTGCGCAAGGCGTACGGCGGTGCGTACATCGTCATGGACTCGCAGTCCATCGGCGCGGACCTGACCTATGCCTGGCCGACCAACGAGATCGCGGTGATGGGCGCGGAGGGCGCGGCCAACGTGATCTTCCGTAAGCAGATCGCGGAGGCGGACGACCCGGAGGCGATGCGGGCGCGGATGGTCAAGGAGTACAAGTCCGAGCTGATGCATCCGTACTACGCGGCCGAGCGCGGTCTGGTCGACGACGTGATCGACCCCGCCGAGACCCGCGAGGTGCTCATCCGCTCGCTGGAGATGCTGCGCAACAAGCACGCCGACCTGCCTGCCCGCAAGCACGGCAACCCGCCCCAGTAGGCGCGGACGGCGACTGACCGATACCGACCGGACCTTTCGCAGACCGGAGAAGATGTGACCACTCCCGTTCAGACCAGCCCCATCCGCGTGGAGAAGGGCGACGCCAGCGAGGAGGAGCTGGCGGCGCTGACCGCCGTGCTGCTCGCCCGCGCCGCACACCGGCCCGCCGCGGTCCCGGGCCGCCGGCGCGCCACCAGCGCCCGCTGGCGCCGCCTGGAGCGCCAGCACGGCTTCCACGGCGCCGGCAGCTGGCAGCGCTGAACAACGGACAACGCCTCGGGCCCGGTACTCCCCGCGAGTACCGGGCCCGAGGCGTTGTCGTCCGCTTTGTTCGCCCCTTTCGCTCCGTTGCTGCGACGGCCGAATCAAGGCGTAGGTTCGCACCGACTCCGGTGCCGGGAGCTGTCCATTGCGTGCTCCCCGTGCTGACATGCGCTCGTCATGGCGCTCCCGGCGTCCCCGTACCGCCGACCCGGGAGCGGTCCCCGGACGACCGGAAGGAAAACCCATGCTCCGCACCCTGGGTGCCGGTGCCGCCGCGGCATCGCTGCTGATCCTCGCCGGCGTGGCGTCCCCCGCCTCCGCTCAGGCATCCCGGTTCGGCGACGTGCCGCCGGACGGCAAGATCACGATCAATGTCGCCACCGTCAACGGCTCCGGCTGCCGCCCCGGCAGCGCCGCGGTCGCCGTCGCGCCCGACAACACCGCGTTCACCGTGACGTACAGCGAATACCTCGCCCAGGCGGGCAAGGACAGCAGACCCACGGACTCCCGCAAGAACTGCCAGATCGCCCTGAACGTCCAGGTGCCGCAGGGCTTCACCTACGCCATCGCCCGCGCCGACTACCGCGGCTACGCCCAGCTCGCGCCCGGCGCCATCGGCCTCCAGCAGGCGGGCTACTACTTCCAGGGCAGCGCCCAGACCGACCGCAAGAGCCACCGCTTCACCGGTCCGTACGACGCCAACTGGCAGAGCTCGGACGAGACCGGGATCGACGCGCTGGTCTACGCCCCCTGCGGGGAGAAGCGCTACTTCAACATCAACACCGAGCTGCGGGTGGACGCCAAGGGCGCCGACCCCAAGCTGACCAGCTTCATGGCGATGGACTCCACGGACGGCAGCATCAACACCAAGTACCACTTCTCGTGGAAGCAGTGCCCCAAGCCGTAGCCGTTACGGAAGCCGGGCCCCGCCGGGCCCGGCTTCCGCGTACGGCGGTACGGGGGGAGCGGCGACGGCCGGGGCCGCCCCGCCGGCGTCCCCGCCCTGCCCTGCGGCGGGCTCCGGCAGCTTCAGGTACAGCGTCAGGCCGGCGGAGAGCACATACAGCGCGGCGAAGACGATCACGACGCCCGCCGGGCCGAACGGGCCGAGGAAGACGCTCACGATGGCCGGGCCGACGAAGGCCGCGCCGCCCGCGCCCAGGTTGAGCAGGGCCATCGCGCCGCCCTTGTTGTCCGGCGCGAGGGCCGGGATCAGCGCGGAGATCGGGACGAATCCGGCCAGCGTGATGCCGTAGAGCATGCCGACGGCGATGGCCACCCAGTAGTGCCCGCCGACGGCCTTCGGCACGAAGTAGAGGGTGAGGGTGGTGACGGCGCAGCCGAGGCCGCCGAAGGTGGCGATGGTGCGCCGCCAGCCGATCCGGTCGCCGATCACCCCGAACAGCAGGTTGCACAGCACATTGGTGCCGTAGATGACGGCCAGCAGGGTCAGCCAGCGGCCCTGCCCGAAGCCCAGCTCCTCGCCGAAGAATGTCGGCAGGAACACCAGGAAGCCGAACTCCGGCGCCGTGTTGATGACGCGCACCACGCAGCCGACGGCGACCTTCGGGTGCGTCCAGGCGATGGACAGGCTGGACATCAGCGACTGCACGGGCCGCACCTCCGGCGGCGCGAGCCGGGCGAAGCCGGTGCGCTCGCGGACGCCGAGCAGACAGCACACGCCGCCCAGGACGATGATGCCGAGCGCCACCCACAGGGTGCCGAACTGGCCGAACCACGGGTTGGCGGCGCCCGCGACGAGCGAGCCGAGGGTGGGCAGGCCGCCGGTGAAGGCCACGTAGAACCAGCCGACCGCGGTGCCCATCCGGGCCGCCGGCGCGGTGGCGGTGATCCACACCAGGAAGCCGAAGGCGAAGAGCGGGTAGCCGAAGCCGCGCAGGCCGTAGAAGACCAGCATCAGCGGGTAGTTGCCCGGCCCCAGCGCGAGGACCAGGAAGAGCACGTCGAAGACGACCCACACGGCCAGGCCCAGCTGCATCACGCGGCGCGGGCCCCACAGGTCCGACAGCGCGCCGGAGAGCCAGGACGCGAGCATGACGGTCACGCCGTACGCGGTGATCACGTAGGAGGCGTGCACCTCGGTGCCCGCGCCGTGTCCGGCCATGTACGGGGCGATGAAACCGGATTCGACACCGTCACCGACCATGAACAGCAGCACGCCGAGGTAGCCGAGGACCAGGGGCCGGGGAATGCCCAGCCGGTCGGGGAGCGAGAGCTGCGGTGGGGCCATGGCTGCCTCCGGGCGGTGCGGTCCGATGTGATGCAGGCAGCATGAACCTTGTTAACTTCACATGCAAGGTGTGATGCGGAGGCTTTTCTAGGGGTTTCTTCGCAACAAGTGCGGCAGTTTTAGTCGAGAGGGGTGACGGATATGTGATCCGGGTGTTAAATCCAACAAGGGACGAAACAAAGGAGTGAGCCCGATGACCACCACCCCCGCCGGCCCCGGCCATGACCCCGGGACCTTCCGTGAGGACTGGCTGGAGGGCCTGGCCGACGCCTACGCCCGCACGGTGCGCCGGGTCCCGGACACCTACGGGGTCGTCGGGCGGCACGCGCCGCGCCCCGGCAAGGTCGCGGTCGTCATCGGCGGCGGCTCCGGGCACTACCCCGCCTTCGCCGGGCTGGTCGGCCCCGGCCTCGCGGACGCTGCGGCCGTCGGCGACGTCTTCGCCAGCCCCAGCGCCGAACAGGTCTACCGCACCGCACGGGCCGCGGACGGCGGCGCGGGCGTGCTCTTCAGCTACGGCAACTACGCCGGCGACGTGATGCACTTCGGCCTCGCCGCGCGCCGCCTGGCCGCCGAGGGCGTCGATGTCCGTACGGTCCTGGTCACCGACGACGTGGCCAGCGGACCGCCGCCGGTCGAAGGGCAGCCGGTCGACCCGTCCCGCGACCGGCGCGGCGTCGCCGGCGACTTCTTCGTCTTCAAGGTGGCGGGCGCGGCGGCCGAACGCGGCGACGACCTGGCGGGCGTGGCCCGGCTCGCGGCCCGCGCCAACGCGATGACCCGCACCTTCGGCGCCGCCTTCGCCGGCTGCACGCTGCCGGGCGCGAACGAGCCGCTGTTCACCGTCGACGCCGGGACGACCGAACTCGGCATGGGCATACACGGCGAACCCGGCCTGCGCACCACCCGCCACCTCACCGCGTCCGGACTCGCCGACGCGCTCGTCGACAACCTCCTGCGCGAACTTCCGGAGCCGCCCGCCGGGGGAGACGGGCGCGTCGCCGTGCTCCTCAACGGCCTCGGCCGCACCAAGTACGAGGAGATGTTCGTCGTCTACCGCCAGGTCAACCGCCGGCTGCGCGCCGCAGGACTGCACCCGCACCGCCCCGAGGTCGGCGAGTTCGTCACGTCCTTCGACATGGCGGGCGTCTCGCTGTCCGTGATGCTCCTGGACGACGAACTCGCCGAACTGTACGACGCGCCCTGCGACACCCCGGCGTTCCGCAGCGTGCCGGGGCACCACGACGACCTGCGCCCGGAGGAGTCCGTACCCGCCGCATCGGCGGCCCCCGTCCGTACGACCCCTGCCAACGACCTCCCCGCCACCGCCGCCCTCCAGGCCGCCCTCGACCTGATCGCCGCCAACGAGGACGAACTCGGCCGGCTGGACGCCGTCGCCGGGGACGGCGACCACGGCATCGGGATCGTCCGGGGCCTGCGCGCCGCCGTCGCCGCGGCCCGCGCGGCCGAACCGGGACCGGCCGCAGACCCCCGCTCGGCGGGCGCCGCGCTGCTCGCCGCCGGCCTCGCCCTGGCCGACGCCTCGGGCGGCGCGTCCGGGGCCCTGTACGGCACGCTGCTGGCCGAGACCGGCGCCGTACTCGCCAAGGCGGACACCTACTCCACCGCGCTGCTCGCGGACGCCGCCGAGGCCGCGCAGCGGGCCGTCTCGGACCTGGGCGGTGCGCAGGTGGGCGAGAAGACGATGCTCGACGCGCTGGACCCGTTCCGTACCGAACTCCGCGCCCGCGCCGCCGAACCCCTTCCCGGCGCCTGGAAGGCCGCCGCCCAGTCCGCCACCCGCGCCGCCTCCGCCACCGCCGGCCTCACCCCCTCGCGCGGCCGTGCGGCCCGCATGGGCACCCTGGGGCACGGCCACCCGGACGCCGGGGCGGTGTCGCTGTCGCTGCTGGTGACGGCGGTTGGTGACTATCTGAACGGTTAGCGTGCCCAAACCCAAAAACCCCCGCACCCGAGGTGCGGGGGTTGTCGCGTCGAGGGGCCGGTCAGCGCAGGCGGGCCATGAGGGCGTGTTCGACGAGGGTGATGAGGGCGCTCTTGGCTTCGCTGCGGTGGCGGGCGTCGGTGGTGATGATCGGTGCGTCGGGGCC